>DATIEU010000402.1:0-8048 GCA_035455565.1 Steroidobacteraceae bacterium
GCCCGCGCGCGCGAAGCCTATTTCGTGCCCGAGGGGACGCCCCTCAACACGCAGCTCCTCAATTTCCAGCGCCAGCGGCGGCGCATCGCGCTGGTGGTGGACGAGTATGGCGACGTGCAGGGCCTCGTCACGCTGGAGGACATCCTGGAGGAGATCGTGGGCGAGTTCACCACCGACCCCGCCACGATGATGCACAAGGACGTCCATCCCGAAGCCGACGGCAGCTACGTGATCAACGCGAGCGTCACCGTGCGTGCGCTCAATCGCGCCATGCAGTGGAACCTGCCGACCGACGGCCCGAAGACCCTCAACGGGCTCATCGTCGAATACCTCGAGAGCATTCCGGAGCCGGGCACGACCTTCAAGATCCGCGACTACACCGTGGAAGTGCTGCAGACCGCGGAGAACACCGTCAAGACGGTGCGCGTCATTACGCCGCGGCCGACACCGCCAGGAGAGCAAGTCAGCGAATCGCCTGCGCGAGCGCCTCACTGAGACGCTGCACGCCGACGACCTGCAAACCGTCGATTGCCTGTCGCGGCCGGTTGGCGGCAGGCACGATCGCGTGGCGAAAGCCATGCTTGGCGGCCTCGCGCAGACGCTCCTCGCCGTAGGGAATGGGACGGATCTCGCCCGCGAGGCCGATCTCGCCGAAGGCGATGAGGTCCTGCGCCAGCGGAGTTGCGCGCAGACTCGACACGGCGGCGAGCAACGCCGGCAGATCCGCGGCGGTCTCGCCGATACGCACGCCGCCGACGACATTGGCGAACACGTCGTGCGCATGCATCGCGATGCCGGCATGTCGATGCAGCACCGCGAGCAGGAGCGACACGCGGTTGTGATCGAGACCGACTGCGACGCGCCGCGGGTTGCTGAGCGCCGTGGCATCGACCAGCACCTGCACCTCGACCAGGAGCTGACGCGTGCCCTCGCGCACCACGGTGACGATGCTGCCCGAGGCGGGCACCTCGTGACGCGAAAGGAAGATCGCGGAAGGGTTGCGCACTTCCTTGAGCCCCGCCTCGGTCATGGCGAAGACACCGATCTCGCTCGCCGCGCCGAAGCGATTCTTGACCGCGCGCACCACGCGATAGCGGCTGCCGCTGTCGCTTTCGAAGTACAACACCGTATCGACCATGTGCTCGAGCACGCGCGGACCGGCGATGGCGCCTTCCTTGGTGACGTGCCCGATCAGGAGCACCGCGGTATCGCTCGACTTGGCGAAACGCACCAGCCGCGCGGTCGACTCGCGCAACTGCGACACCGCGCCCGGCGCGGCGTCGCTCTCCTCGCTCGCCATCGTCTGGATCGAATCGATCACGACTACGCGCGCCCGGCATTCGCCCGCAGCCGCGATGACGCGCTCCACCGAAGTCTCCGCGAGCAAGCGCACCCCGCCCGCATCGAGGCCGAGGCGGCGCGCGCGCAATCCCACCTGGTGCAGCGATTCCTCGCCCGTCGCGTAGAGCACGGGGTGTTCGGCCCCCACGGCCGCGGCAGCCTGCAGCAACAGCGTCGACTTGCCGATCCCGGGATCGCCGCCGAGCAGCGTGACCGAACCGGCCACGAGGCCACCGCCGAGCACGCGATCGAGCTCACTGACACCGGTGGACGTGCGCCGCTCGGCGTCCGAGCTGACGGCACGCAGATCGGCACTTGCCCCCGGCGCGGCGCCGGCACGGCGAGCGCCGCGTGGCGGCGCGGATGCCGCCTCGAGCGCATTCCACTCGCCGCAGGCCGGGCATTGGCCCTGCCATTGCGGCGTGGAAGAGCCGCAGGCAG
The DNA here is from genome assembly GCA_035455565.1 of Steroidobacteraceae bacterium. Classification (GTDB taxonomy): domain Bacteria; phylum Pseudomonadota; class Gammaproteobacteria; order Steroidobacterales; family Steroidobacteraceae; genus DATBVX01. The sequence goes on from DATIEU010000402.1 coordinate 1,783, forward strand.
CGCAGACGAACAGCGTCTTGGGTTTGGCCAAGGAGTTGAGGGCGCGATTGAAGGGCCGCGCATCCTAGCATGTGCCACGGGGCGGCCCGCGGGCGCCCGAAAAACTTGCCCGAATGCCTGAATGCGCGGCTTGTCGTCGTCTATACTGCGGCCCGCTTGCGAACCCGGGGGTGGGGCTCGACGGCTAATGTGTGATGGCGCGCAAAAATTGACGTGGCGCGGCGTGGCGCAGCGCACGAAACCACGCTTGTCCGTCTCAGGCCAGCAACCGACCCGCTACCCTTGCGGATTCTTTTGTTAAGGCCATGGCTCGCCTGAGACCGAATCGATGAACCGCCCCGATTTCAACCCGGCGCCGAGCCGTTCAGCGGCGACTCCGCGCACGCTCGGCCGCTATCAGATCGAGCGCGAAATCGGCCGCGGCGCGATGGCGGTCGTCTACCAGGGGCGCGATCCGAAGATCAACCGCATCGTGGCGATCAAGGCGATCGCGCTCGCGCGCGAGTTCGGCGACGAGGAGCTCGAGGAGGCGCGCCGGCGTTTTTTTCGCGAGGCCGAAAGTGCGGGCCGCCTCAACCACCCGAATATCGTCACCGTCTACGACGCGGGCGAGGACCAGCAGCTCGCCTACATCGCGATGGAGTTTCTTACCGGGCAACCGCTCAGCGATTTCACGGCCTCCACGGAGCTGCTGCCGGCAGCCGTCGTCGTCGAGCTCATCGCGCGTGCCGCCGATGCCCTGGCGCATGCGCATCGCTTCAATGTCGTTCACCGCGATATCAAACCCGCTAACATAGTGTTCGATCAGGCCAACGACGGACTCAAGATCACTGACTTCGGAATCGCCAGACTCACCGACAGTGGCACCACGAAATCGGGCATCGTGCTGGGCACCCCGTCCTTCATGTCACCCGAGCAGCTCGAGGGGCGCACGGTCCAGGGCGCGTCGGACCTCTTTTCGCTCGGCGTCACTCTCTATCAGCTGCTCACCGCGCAGCTGCCGTTCCGCGCCGATTCGATGACGGGACTCATGTTCAAGATCGCCAACGACGCTTATCCGCCGTTGCGCGCGGTGCGACCCGATCTGCCGGGTTTCCTCGAAGCGATCCTGGCGCGCGCGTTGCAGAAACGCGCCGACCAGCGTTACCAGAGCGGCAGCGAAATGGCGGTGGCACTGCGCGATTGCGTGCGGCTGTTGAATACACAGCGCGCATGAGCAACCTCAAGGGCAAGTTGCGTTGCGTTGGGCTCAGCGACACGGGCAAGGTGCGCGAGCACAACGAGGACACCATCGCCATCGATGCCGACATCGGCCTGCTGGTACTAGCCGACGGCATGGGCGGCTACAACGCCGGCGAGGTCGCGAGCGGCATCGCGGTCAAGACCATCGTCAACCTGGTGCGCGAGGCCGTCGTCCGCGAAGACCTCGAGGGCCAGGATGGGGAGAGCGGTCTGGCGCGTCCGAGCATCATCCTGCGCGACGCCATCTATCGCGCCAACAAGATCATCCACCAGACTTCCAAGACCCAGCCGCAATGCGAGGGCATGGGCACGACGGTGGTGTGCTGTCTCTTCTACGACAACAAGGTGTCGATCGCGCACGTCGGCGACTCGCGCCTCTATCGCCTGCGCAACGATACCTTCGAGCAGGTCACGATGGACCACTCGCTCCTGCAGGAGCTGGTCGATCGCGGCTTCTACTCACAGCAGGAAGCGCAGCGCGCCACCAACAAGAATTACGTGACGCGCGCGCTCGGCGTCGAGCCGAACGTGCAGGTCGAGATCAACGAAGAGGCCGTGCACAAGGGCGATTTCTACGTGCTCTGCTCGGACGGTCTGTCGGACATGGTTGAGGACGAAGATATTCACTTAACTATCAACACTTTTAGTGCTAATCTTGATTCAGTTGCTAAACAACTGACGCAGCTGGCGAACGACAACGGCGGCCGTGACAACGTATCTGTCGCGATGGCCCATGTCGTAGACTCCTTTCCCGCTCGCCGGCGGATGCTCGACAAGATTCTGGGATGGTTCGGCTGAAGGAACGACGAGGCGTAACGCATGGCAAGGTTAGTGCTGAGCCTGGATGGTCAGATCCTCGCGGAATACAACATGAACAAGGAGCGTTACACGATCGGCCGGCTGCCGGATAACGACATCCGCATCGACAACCCGGCGGTGAGCGGTCATCACTCGCTCATCATCAACATCCTCAACGACTCGTTCCTCGAGGACCTGAACAGCACCAACGGCACCTACGTCAACGGCAAGCTGATCAAGAAGCACGCCCTGCAGCACGGCGACGTCATCACCGTCGGCCACCATCAGCTGCGATTCGTCGACCAGGTCGAGGACGACTCGGAACAGGACGAATTCGAAAAGACCATGGTGATCCAGCCGAGCTCGCAGCCCGAAGAAAAGCTGCGCAAGGTGGCGCAGTCGGTGGACCAGGCAGCCGCCAAGCTCGCTCCGCCGGTGAGTGACCGTGCGCCGAGCGACCAGCCCGTCGCGTTGCCGAAAGCCAAGCTGCAAGTGTTGAGTGGTGCGTTCGCCGGCCGCGAGCTCGAGCTCACCAAGGCGCTCACCACGCTCGGCCGTCCGGGAGTGCAGGTCGCGGCAATCACGCGCCGCGCCGAAGGCTACTTCATCGTGCACGTCGACAGCGGCAAGGAAGGCGATTTCCCGCTGGTCAACGGCGCAGCCATCGGTCCGCAGGCGCGTCGTCTGCGTGACAACGATGTGATCCAGCTCGCCGGCGTGAAGATGGGATTCTTCGAGAGCTAGCCCGAGCCGACGGTCTTCTTCAGCGTAACTCCAGCGCCACGCGCTGGCTCACGCCGCACAGCAATTCGTAGGACACGGTATCCGCGTGCGGCGCCACGGTTTCCACCGCTAGTCCTTCACCCCACAACACCACGCGATCGCCCGCGTGTACCGGCGGCAGGTCGGTGACATCGAGCGCGATCATGTCCATCGACACCCTGCCGGCGATCGGCGCTTGCGCGCCATTCACGAGCACTGGCGTGCCGTTGGCGATGTGGCGCGGATAGCCGTCGCCGTATCCGACCGCCACGATGGCGAGAGTCGTGGCACGCCGCGCGGTCCAGCGTCCGCCGTAACCCACCCGTTCGCCGATGCGCACACGCCGCACCGAAATCACCGTGCTCTCGAGCGTCATGGCGGGGCGGAGGCCGAATTCCGCGGCCGTGCGACCCGCGAAGGGTGAGACGCCGTACAGCAGAAGACCGGGCCGCACCCAGTCCGCGTGACTTGCGGGCCAGCCGAGGATGCCGGCGGAGTTGGCGATGCTGCGTTCGAGATCGAGACCCTGCACGGTACGCTCGAAGAGCGCGATCTGTTCACGCGTGACGGTGTCATCGAGTGCATCAGCGTTGGCGAGGTGGGTGAGCAGGCGCATGCGCGGCGCCACTGCGCCGCAATCGAGCAGTTGGGCATAGGCGGCCGGAAATTCCTCGGGGCGAAAGCCGAGGCGATTCATGCCGGAATCGACCTTGATCCACGTCGTGAAGCGGTGCGCACCGCCCCACGTGGCGAGCAGCGCGGCCTGCTCGGCGCTGTGCACCACCAGCTCGAAGTCCTGCTGAGCCGCTTCGGCGAGCTGCCCGGCATCGAACACGCCCTCGAGCAGCACGATCGGCGTGCGCACCCCGGAATGCCGCAGCGCCAGGCCCTCCTCGAGCCGCGCCACCGCGAATGCATCGGCATCCGCCAGGGCCAGCGCGGTGGGCACGAGCCCGTGACCGTAGGCATTCGCCTTGACGACCGCGAGCACACGGGAGCGCGGCGCCACGCGCCGCACGGCTGCCAGGTTGTCGCGAAGTGCGCTCGAGTCGATGAGCGCGCGGACGAGGCGCGTCACCTGAGCACGCCCTCTCCGTACGCCTCGGGGGCGTAGTTCTCGAACTTGGTGAAGGCGCCGAGGAACGTGAGCTGCACTTCGCCGGTCGGGCCGTTGCGCTGCTTGGCGATGATGATGTCGGCGATGCCCTTGCGGGTGGTGGCGGGCTCGTACACTTCTTCGCGGTAGATCATGAAGATCACGTCCGCGTCCTGCTCGAGCGCGCCCGACTCGCGCAGGTCCGACATCACCGGGCGCTTTTCCACGCGCTGCTCGACGCTGCGATTCAGCTGCGACAGCGCGATCACCGGCACGCTCAGCTCGCGCGCCAGCGCCTTGAGCGTGCGCGAGATCTCCGAGATCTCCGTGGCGCGGTTCTCCTTCGTGCCCGGCACGTGCATGAGCTGCAGGTAGTCGACCACCACGAGACCCAGCTTGTGCTCGCGCTTCAACCGGCGCGCGCGGGCGCGCAGCTCCGTGGGCGTGAGCGCCGGCGTCTCGTCGATGAAGATCGGCGCCTGCGAGAGCTGGTTCATGGCGCTGTCGATGCGCGGCCAGTCCTCGTCCGAGAGCCGCCCGGTGCGCAGGTTCGACTGGTTGATGCGCCCAAGCGAAGAAATCATGCGCAGGCTCAGCTGCTCGGCGGACATTTCCATGCTGAAGATCGCGCTCGGCACCGCCGCGCCGATCGCGGCGTTCTCGGCGATGTTCACCGCGAGCGTGGTCTTACCCATCGAGGGACGCCCGGCGATGATGATCAGGTCGCCCGGCTGCAGGCCGCCCGTCAGCTGATCGATCTGGCTGAAGCCGCTCGCGACGCCGGTGATCTTGTCGGGGGAGCGGAAACGCCGGTCGATGCCGTCGACGACGCTCGGCAGGATGGTGCGCACCGAGACCAGGCCGCTGCGACCATGCGCGCCCGCCTCCGCGATTTCGAACACGTGGCGCTCGGCATCGTCGACCAGCTCGCGCGCGCTGAGGCCTTCGGAGTTGAAGGCGGAGGTGGCGATGCCAGTGCCCACCTCGATCAGGCGCCGCAGCAGCGCGCGCTCGCGCACGATCTCGGCGTAGGCGCGAATGTTGACGGCGCTCGGCGTATCGCGAGCCAGCGTGCCGAGGTAGGCGAGACCGCCGGCGTCCTCGAGCCGCCCGTGACTCTCGAGATGCTCCGAGAGTGTCAGCACGTCAATCGGCTTGCCCTGCTCGCTGACAGCAGCGGCCGCTTCGAAGATGAGCCGGTGATCGGCGCGGTAGAAGTCCTGCGCCGTGAGGACGTCCGCCACCCTATCCCACGCCGTCGTATCGAGCATGAGCGCACCGAGCGTGCTTTGCTCGGCTTCGACGGAATGCGGCGGGGTCCGCAGCGGGTCTGCGGCGGAGGCGAGCGTCTTGAGGTTGGTGGCCACTAGCCTGAATGCAGCCGCTGGCTGATCGGGCTGTTCGCTGCGACTACTCTTCCGCGACGATCGTCACGGGCACTGGCACATTGACGTCGGTGTGCAGGTGCAGGTTGACGACGTGCTCGCCCACCACGCGGATTGGGCCGCTGGGCAGGCGCACTTCGCTGCGTGCCACCTCGAAACCGGCGGCGACGGCTGCCTCGGCGATGTCTGCGGTGCCGATCGAGCCGAAGAGCTTGCCCTCGGTGCCGGCCTTGGCCACGAGTTGCAGCTTCAGGTCGCGCATCTTCTCGGCGCGCTGCTGCGCGGACTCGAGCTCATCCTGCGCGGCACGTTCGAGCTCGGCGCGACGCGCCTCGAACTTGGCGATGTTGGCCGGGGTCGCCATGGTCGCCTTCCCCTGGGGCAGCAGGAAATTGCGTGCAAACCCGGGCCGCACTTTGACGCGGTCGCCGATGCCACCGAGGTTCGCGACTTTCTGCAACAGGATCACTTCCATCGCGGCACCCTCAGTGCTGGTCGGTGTACGGCAGGAGCGCGAGATAGCGCGCGCGCTTGACCGCGAGCGCGAGCTGGCGCTGGTAGTGCGACTTGGTGCCGGTGATGCGGCTCGGCACGATCTTGCCGGTTTCCGTGATGTAGCTCTTGAGTGTCGCCAGATCCTTGTAATCGATCTGCTTCACGCCCTCTGCCGTGAACCGGCAGAACTTCTTGCGTCGAAAGAATCTCGCCATGTGTGTGCTTCCCGGATTCGTTGGATGGATGAGCCTCAGCGCATGCCCGCGCCGAGATCGTCATCGTCGTCGCGCTCGCGCTCGCCCGGACCTTCGTCGCGGCCGCGGCGCTCCTCGCCTTCCTCGCCGGCCCGCGCCATCGGCGAGGGCTCGGTCATGGCGGAGTCCGCCTTGATGACGAGGTGACGCAGCACCGCGTCGCTGAAGCGGAATGCACCGGTGAGCTCGCCCAGGGTCTTGTGGTCGCACTCGACATTCATCAGCACGTAGTGC
>DATIEU010000403.1:0-12116 GCA_035455565.1 Steroidobacteraceae bacterium
GTCTGCAGCTCGACCACACGGCAAACAGCAGCCATGCCTCGACCATATCGCGTGCGGGAAGCCGGGTGCTGGTCGCAGTCGAGCCGACCAACGAGGAATGGGTCGCCGCGTCGCACGCGCTGCGCGTGCTGTTATCCGAGACTTGCGATGCCCCTCAACTCTGAATCCAAGTTCCCCAGCCGGCGCGCGTACGTGGTGAAGGTGCGCAGCGACGCAAGACCCGGCGAGCTGGTCGGCCGTGTCGAGAACCTCGTCACCGGGGCGAGCCGGGAATTCGCTTCCGGGCACGAGCTGCTCGAGTCCATTGCGAGCGACCTTGAGGCGAACGTCAAGGACAGGCCATGAGCGATCTTCCGAAGGACCCCGTTTATCGCGCCTTGTGGACCGAGGATCTCGAGGAAGTCGACCGCGAGATCGCCCGGCTGGCGGTCCTGTGCCGGGTGAGGGTCCTCGAGCCCGGCGTGATTGGACGCGTGCTGAAAAACGACGCTTCGGTGTGCGGAACAGCGAATCCCGTAGCTTTCCGCAAGCTTCACGACCTGCTCATGCTGCACCTGGCGATACGCGAAAAATCGGTCGAGTCGTTCGGACAGGCGCAAACCGCGGCAATCGAGGACTTCGTCATAGAGCGGCTGCGCAAATCCTTCCCGGACTTGGAGGGCCGGTGGCCGCCGGTGTGAATGCCCGATGGATACCGCGCTCTTAGGCGCATTGTCGGCCGTGCTGGGGTCCCTCGTCGGCGGCTCGGCCTCCGTCGCGACCACCTGGATTGCGCAGAAAACGATAAGCAAGCGCGAGTTCGCGCGCGAAGAACTGCGCAAGCGCGAGGCGCTCTACGGCGAATTCATCGGCGAATGCGCGAAGCTCTTCATGGACGCCTTCAGCCATAACCTGGAGAAGCCCGAGACCCTGCTGCCGATCTTCGCGCTGATCAACCGCATCCGGCTGTGCGCCTCGCGGGAGGTTCTGGCCGAGGCGGAACGCGTGCTCACGCGCATCACCGACCAGTACTTCGCGAAGAACCTGACGGTGGAGGAACTGCGCGAGCTTACGCACACCGAGCAGGCGGATCCGCTGGGCGCCTTCGGCGAGGTTTGTCGCGCCGAGCTTATGTCGCTTCGCGGAAGGATGTAGACCGAATTCCGACGAAACGCCGACGCTTCGCTGACGACTCGCCGCAGCGCTTCCCCTAGGCTCTCTCCCATGCGTCTACTTGCTCTTATTGCGATTCCTTTCAGCCTCGCCGTCGTTCTCAGCGGCTGCGCGACGCCCAGGCTCGAGCCCTCGGTCGAGGTGCCGGGTCGGTTTGCGCAAGCAACCACCCCGGAGGATGAGCCCGAGGTGGCCTGGTGGGAAAGCTACGGCGATCCGGTGCTCTCGAGCCTCATCCGCCGCGCCGCGGCCGCGAACCGCGACATCAAGATCGCAGCCGAGCGTGTGCGCGCCGCACGCGCCGGGGTGACGATCAGCCGCTCGTGGATGCTGCCGAGCGTAGGGGTCGGCGCCGTGGGGGTGGGGTACAACAACCGCTACGGCACGCCCGAAAACCTGGCCGCTCCGGACGTCAAGGCGTTCGCCGGCGGTGCGGACGTTTCCTGGGAGATCGATCTTTCGGGTCGCCTGCGCGCGGGCGCCGAGGCAGCCGCCGCCGACGCAATAACGGCCGAGCACGGCGTGCGGGGCGTGCGGCTGCTGGTGCTGACCGACGTGGCCAGCAATTACTTCACGCTCGTCGGAGCGCTGCGCCAGCTCGAGACCGTGCGGGCAATATCGGCGGCGTTCGACGAGACGCTGCGCCTCGTCACGGCGCGGCAGCGCGTCGGCCTCGCGACGCCGTTCGACATGGAGCGGGCCCAGACCGACGCTTCGCGGGCGCGCGCGGCCATCCCGCCGCTCGAGACGCTCGCCGCGGTCTCGCGGCATCGCATCGCCGTGCTGATCGGAGACCAGGCGTCCCATGCCGCAGCCATCGTGCCTTCGGCCGTCGAGCTTGTCGTTCCGACCGCACGGCCCGGTCAACCCGCGTCGCTCCTCGAGCGCAGGCCGGACCTTCTCGCGCTGAAGTCGCAGCTCGATGCGGCCAACTGGCGCCGGCAGCAGGCCAAAGCCGAGTATTTCCCGCGGCTCTTTGCGAGCGCGCTCCTCGGCCGCCAGAGCGTGGAGATGAACGATTTCGACCTCGGCTCGACGCGCTACAGCCTGGTCTCGGGGCTCATCACCATGCCGGTGTTCAACTGGGGCCGCACGCAGGCGATCAACGAGGCTGCGGAAGCCGGACAGATCCAGGCGCTGTTGCGGCTCGAGGACAGCATCGTGCGCGCGCTCGAAGATGTCGAAAACGCGCTCGTCGCGCTGAGAGACGAACGGCAACGGGCCGCGCTTCTCCACAGTGCGGCGGCCTCTGCCGAGGCGGCGCTTGGCCGCGCGCAATCTCTCTATAACCGTGGCCAGATCGACCTCCTGCCGCTCCTCGATGCCCAGCGCAGCCGGTTGGCGGTGCAGGTCAGCGCAAACGACAGCAGCACGCAATTGCTGCTCGACAGCGTGCAGCTTTACAAGGCGCTCGGCGGCGGCTGGCAAGTCTTCGAGCCCGTCACGGAGAATCCCTCGTGAAAACCATTCATGCCGTTGCTCTCTCAGCTCTAATGCTTCTCGGCTGCGCACCCGACAAGCCGCCTGCCGAAGCGCTTCGCATGGTTCGCACCGTTGAGCTGCGCTACGACAAGGCACGCGAGGCGAACCGCTATTTCGGCACCGTGCAGGCGCGCCACGAGGTCGACCAGGCGTTTCGCGTCGGCGGCAAGATCGCGAGCCGCAAGGTCGACGTCGGCCAGAGCGTGCGCGAGGGCGATGTGCTTGCCGTGCTGGACGACGTCGACTACCGGCTCGCCGAGGACGCGGCGCGCCAGCAACTCGTCGCCTCCACCGCGCAGGCTCGCCAGGCCGAATCGGACCGCAAGCGCCTCGAGGCCCTGAAGGTCGACGGCTCGGTGAGCGCGGCCGACGAAGAGCAGGCGCAAACGCGCGCGCAGCAGACCAAGGCCGCCTCGGAAGCGGACGAGAGGAAGCTCGAGCTCGCGCGCAACAAGCTGAAGTACACCGTGCTGCGGGCACCGCGCACCGGCGTCGTGACCGTCGTGCGGGCAGAGATCGGGCAGGTCGTCGCCGAGGGCCAGCCGGTCGTGTCGATCGCCGCCCACGGCGAGCCCGAGATCGTGGTCGACGTGCCTGAGGATCACTTTGCATCCTTCAAGGAGGCGAAGTACAAAGCATGGCTCGCGACGGCGCCCGGCGAAACTTTCGACGTGAGCCTGCGCGAACTCTCGCTGCAGGCGGCGGCGCAGACTCGCACCTATCGCGCGCGCTTGAAGCCCGTGACGCCGCGCAGGCTGCCGCTCGGCGCGACCGCCACGGTGGCGGTCGAGCGCAGCGCGGCGGACACCGCCGTGGGGGTCGTCCCGGCGAGCGCGATCACGCAGGCGAAGGGCCAGCCGGCGGTGTGGGTCGTTCGCCGCGCCGGAACCGAGCCGGTGGGCACGGTTGACCTCGTCCCGGTCAAGGTTCATGCCTACCGCAACGACGAAGTGCTCCTCTCCGGGTTGCCGGCTGGCGAGCTCATCGTCACCGCCGGCGTGCAGAAGATGGCGCCCGGGCTGCGCGTCGCGCTCGGGGCCGCAACGCGCGGCGAAGCCGACGCCAAGGTAGGCGTCCGATGAAGTCGTTCAACCTCACCGAATGGGCGCTCGGCCACCGCGCCATCGTGCTGTTCCTGATCCTCGTGATCGGCGTCGGCGGCACGCTCGGCTTCACGAAGCTCGGCCAGCTCGAGGATCCGAACTTCTCCGTGCCGTCGATGACCGCGGTCGTGATCTGGCCGGGCGCGACGGCGCAGCAGATCCAGGACGAGCTGCTCAACCGCATGGAGAAGAAGTTCGAGCAGCTCGACCACTTCGAGAAGGTCGTGACCTACGCGCGCCAGGGCTACGGCGGCATGACGATCACGGTGGTCGGCGGCACCTCCAAGGCGGACCAGCTCGAAGCCTGGTACCAGGCGCGCAAGAAATTCAACGACATCAAGATCGAGCTGCCCGAAGGCGTGATCGGCCCGATCTTCAACGACGAGTACGGGGACGTGACGGGGCTGCTCTATGCCGTGAAGGGCGACGGCATCAGCCACGCCGAGCTCTCCGACATCGCCGAAAACATCAAGCGGCGGCTGCTCAAGGTGCCGATGGTGAAGAAGGTCGACCTCTACGGCAAACAGGCGAAGAAGGTCTACGTCGAGTTCTCGCACCACCGCCTCGCCGCTCTCGGTATCACGCCGCTCGCGATCGCCGAGAGCCTCACGAACCAGAACAGCGTGCTGGCGAGCGGCTTTGTCGACACGCCCGGCGACCGCGTGCTGGTCCGGGTGAGCGGCCAGTTCGCGAGCCTCGACGATATCCGCAACGTGCCGATCGCCGCGGGCGGCCGGATGATCAGGCTCGGCGACTTCACGACGATCACGCGCGGATACGAAGATCCGCCGAAGTACACGGTGCGCCACAACGGCCAGCAGGTGCTGATGCTCGGAATCACGATGACCAACGACGGCAACATCATCGAGCTCGGAAAGGCGATCGAAAAAGCCGTCGCCAAGGTCGAGGCCGAGCTGCCTTATGGCGTCGAGCTCGAGCGCGTGGCCGATCAACCGACCGTGGTAGGCGAATCGATCTGGGAATTCGAGCGCTCACTGCTGGAAGCGCTCGCCATCGTTCTCGCGGTCTGCCTGTTGAGCCTCGGGTGGCGCACGGGCATCGTCGTCGGGCTCGCAGTACCGATCGTGCTCGGCGTCGTCGCCCTGGTCATGCTCCTGGCGGGCTGGAACCTCGAGCGGGTCTCGCTCGGCTCGCTCATCATCGCCCTCGGCCTGCTGGTGGACGACGGCATCATCGCGGTCGAGATGATGGTGGTGAAGATGGAAGAAGGGTGGGACCGCCTGAGGGCGGCCGCCTTTTCCTATGCCGCAACGGCGATGCCGCGGCTGACCGGCGCGCTCATCACCGTCGCCGCCTTCATGCCGATCGGGTTCGCGCAATCGACCACCGGCGAGTACGCGGGCGGCATTTTCTGGATCGTCGGCACTGCGGTCCTCTTCTCGTGGGTCGTCTCGGGCATCATCACGCCCTACCTCGCGGTGAAGATGCTGCCGGATTTCGCGAAGCATGGCCACGGCGAGGCGCGCGCCGATCCTTACGGCACGCCGTTCTACCGCAAGCTTCGCCGGGTGCTCGATCTCGCCATCGAGCGGCGCTGGTGGGTCATTGGCGCGACCGTCGCCGCCTTCGCGGCCGCCGTCTACGGCGCGCGGTTAGTACCGCAGCAATTCTTTCCTTCGAGCTCGCGGCCCGAGCTGGTGGTCGAACTGCGGCTGAAGGAAGGCGCTTCGTTCGCCGCGACGACCGAGCAGGTCAAGAAGATGGAGTCGGTCCTCGCCAAGGACGAGGACATCCGCTTCTTCACCGCGTACACGGGCGCCGGCTACCCGCGCTTCTATCTCTCGCTCAACCCGGAGCTGCCGAACCCGGGCTACGCCGTCTTCATCGTCATGACGAAGGATACGGAGGCGCGTGAACGGGTGCGCTCGCGGCTAATAACGGGCGTTAACGAGCGATTCCCCGAGGTGTGGGTGCGCGTCACGCGCCTGGAGCTCGGTCCGCCGGTCGGCTTCCCGGTGCAGTTCCGCGTCGTCGGCCCGGACACCCAGAAGGTGCGCGAAATCGCGCGTGAGGTCGAAGCGCTCGTGGCGTCGAGCCCGAAGGTGCGCGACGTCCAACTCGACTGGAACGATCCGGTGCGCACGCTCAAAGTCGCCATCGACCAGGACAAGGCGCGCGCGCTCGGCCTCGCGCCCGCCGACGTGGCGCTCGTAACCCAGACCGTGATGAACGGCGCGACCCTGTCCCATCTGCGCGAGCACGAGGACCTGATCGACATCGTTGCCCGCGCGGTGCCCAACGAGCGTCTCGACCTCGACACGCTGAGGGACATCAACCTCTTCACGCGCCAGGGAACCGTAGTGCCGCTCTCGCAGGTGGCGCAGGTGAGCTACGCGCTGGAGGAGCCGGTGCTGTGGCGCCGCAATCGCGACATGGCCATCACCGTGCGTGCGGACGTCAAGGACGGCGAGCAGGGCGTGTCGGTGACGCAGTCGATCCGCCCGCTGCTCAAGGACATCGAGGCAAAACTGCCGTTCGGCTACCGCATCGACGTCGGCGGCGCGGTCGAGGAAAGCGACAAGGCGAACCGCGCGCTCGCGGCGGTCTTTCCGGTGATGCTGGTCACGATCCTGACGATCCTGATGCTGCAGCTGCAGAGCTTCTCCCTGATGTTCATGGTGCTGCTGACCGCGCCGCTCGGGCTGATCGGCGTCGTCGCCGCGCTGCTCCTCTTGAACGCGCCGCTCGGCTTCGTCGCGATCCTCGGCATCACCGCCTTGAGCGGGATGATCATGCGCAACTCGGTGATCCTGGTCGACCAGGTGCAGGCGGAGATGGCCGAGGGCCGCGATTCCTGGAACGCGGTGCTGGAAGCAGCCGTACATCGGACCCGTCCGGTCGCGCTCACGGCCGCGGCCACCGCGCTCGCCATGATTCCGCTCACGCGCAGCATCTTCTGGGGCCCGATGGCGATCGCCATCATGGGCGGCCTCATCGTCGCCACCATACTGACGATCTTCTTTGTCCCGGCGCTTTACGCCGCATGGTTCAGGGTGGGCCGCGCGGCTGTACAAGGGCCGGCCTTCGTTCCCGCCGCTGCAGCATGACGTGGCAATGAACGAGTCCGCCTACCGCACTGCGGCGTCCGCCGCTCGCCGGGCAGCCCGGCCGAGTTTCGGACCAGCCAGGGGTCGCTTGCCGGGCGCTCCTTTCGCACTCGTGGCGCTGCTGATTGCCCTGCTCGCCGGCTGCGCCACGCGTCCGGTCAGTCCGCGCATCGAGCACTTCGATCCGGCGACGACGTACGTGTTCCACCGGCCTTCGGAGACCCTGGAGGATCGCCGGCATTTCGTCTTGCTTGCATTTTCGGGCGGGGGCATGCGTGCTGCTGCATTTTCCTACGGCGTGCTGGAGACTCTGCGCGACATGGAGGTCATCACCCCGGGCGGGCGCAACGTCCGGGCGCTCGACGAAGTCGATGTCATCACCGGAGTATCGGGCGGAAGCTTCACCGCTCTTGCTTACGGGCTCTACGGCGACAAGCTCTTCGAAGAATACGAGAGACGGTTTCTCGGGCGGGACGTGCAGGGCGAGCTCACCGCCCGCGTGCTCAATCCGTTCAACTGGGGCGCGCTGGCTTCGACGGGGTGGGGCCGTTCCGAGCTTGCCGCGGATCTGTACGACGAGATCTTGTTCAACGGCGCGACCTACGCCGACCTGAAACATGACGGGCCGCAGATCTTCGTGAGCGCCACGGACCTTGCGGAGGGCGCGCGCATCGACTTCAACAAGGCGACGTTCGATGTATTGTGCATGGACTTGAACGGCCTCCGCCTCGCCCGCGCCGCCGCGGCTTCGTCCGCCGTTCCGGTGGCCCTGTCAACCATCACCATCGACAACTACGGCGGGACCTGCGATTACCGTCCGCCCGCGTGGGTCAAGCAATTGCTCGATGCTCCCGATCCCCCGCGACCCGCCGAACGCGCGATCAAATACTTGAAGGACATGCTGGCCTACGCCGACCGGTCGAGGCGGCCGTATCTTCACCTTGTCGACGGCGGTTTCTCCGACAACCTGGGCGCTCGGGGTGTCCTGGATATCCTGTCGACGATGGCGTGGTTGCACGCATTGGGTGTACCGACGCCGTTTGATCACGTGCGCGAGGTCTTCGTCTTCGTGGTCAACGCGCGGGCAGCTCAGCCCAACGACTGGAGCTTGCACGAGAATCCCCCGGGTACGTTCGACCTGCTCTTCAAGGCGGCCGGCGTGCCGATCGATCGCTACTCGTATGAAACCATTGAGACGCTGAAGGATATTCAGGCTCGCTGGGAGGTGTTACGGGAGGTCCGCACCGCCCTTGAGCCGATAGTGGGGGGGAACCCTAAGCTCGATCTCATCCTGCGGGCGCCGGACGTCAACATCCGCGTGATCGACGTGTCATTCGAGGTCCTGAAGGACCCGGCCCAGCGCGATTATCTGCACGGTTTGCCCACCTCGCTCGTTCTTCCGGCTGAAGCAATCGATCGGCTCCGGGCCGCGGCAAGGATAGCCATCCTCGAATCGCCCGCTATCCGCGAGCTGATGAAGCAGGGCCTCGTGCGCATCGTCGGTGGTGGGCCGAAGTCGGCGGGCATCGCGCCGAGGGAGGTCGTGCCCCGGCGGGCGCCCATGGAATAGCAGCAAGGAGTTCTATCTATGACCGCAATGACATTGAGAAAAGGCGTTGCCGCCTCCTGCTTCCTTTTGGGCACTGTCCTCGGTCTTATCGGCGCGTATTACCTTTGGAGCTCGCCGATCGAGACAGGAAGCGAGGCAGTCATATTGTTTGTGGCCGGCTTTCTGCTCCACGTCATTTTCTGGGTTTTGTGGCCGTGAGGTGACGCGTGGCACGGCTACAGATGCTGATGTCGATCGCCATCAGCCGCCACTGCCGGCGGTGTTCCTTCTGCCGGCCCGCGCGATGCGCCGCCCGGCTCCGTCGCTGTCAGGCGCGGCCCACCGCCTTGAGCAATGAACGGGCTCTTGCCACCGGCTCGGTTTCGAGACCCTCGGTGAGCCGGTCCACGACGTG
Organism: Steroidobacteraceae bacterium; assembly: GCA_035455565.1. Taxonomy (GTDB): domain Bacteria; phylum Pseudomonadota; class Gammaproteobacteria; order Steroidobacterales; family Steroidobacteraceae; genus DATBVX01. Next base: position 8,770 of record DATIEU010000403.1, read on the forward strand.
ATGCAGCGCCGCAATATCCTCAGCCGTGGCGTCCGCCCGTTCGCATAGCGCCGACAGCGCCATCAGCTCGAGCCACAGGGCTTCCTGAACGCGTGCTTCCGCAATTGCCTGCCGCGCCGCTTCGCGCGCCCGGGTCGGCTCACCGAGCGCATCCGCGATCCGGGCATCGAGCAGGAGCAACTGGGGCAGGTACTCCCGTTCACCAATGGCGCTCGCGCACTGCATCGCTTCCTCGAGCTCGTGCCGGGCCGCGACCCAGTCGCCGGAGAGCGCGAGCGCTTCAGCAGCATAGCCGAGCGTTTCGCTGGCCCAGGCCCGCATGCCAAGCCGCGCGGCTTCTTCGTAGCCTTCGCGTATGTGGCGATATCCGGCGCGCGGATCTCCAAGTTGCGCTTGCGCCCAGCCGCCGAACCAGGTATGCGCAGCCCGACCTTGCGGCATCTCATACTCCTCGACGAGCGCTCGAATCTGCTCGGCGACATCTGCCACGCGTCCGGGGTTTGCCATCCGCACTTCAAAAAGCGCCTCGAACCAGAGCGCTGCCAATCGCGGCCCCGGTTCACGCAATCTACGCGCACGCTCGCCCGCCGCGCGCAGGCGCCCGCGCCCCTGATCGACGAATCCGAGGTGCAGCAATTCGATGGCGAGCAGGCCAAGCATGATCACTTCCGGGTCGGCCGAGAACAGCGCGGGAGATGTGGTCTCATCGAGCCCCTCGGCCGCGTAAAGCCCTTTCTCGAGCCATTCGCGCGCGATTCGTGGCCGCCCTCGCAGGTGCTGAACCAGCCCGTGCACGAGGCAAGCGCAAAGCATTGCTATTCGATCCTCGGTCGCACGCGACAGCGCCTCGCTGCGCTCTGCGAGGGCCTGTGCCTCATTCAGTTCTCCTCTCATCTGAAGCGCAAACCCGAGCGCATTGAGAAACAAGCCGCGCAGTGGGTGATGCGGCGCATGGTCGAGCAGCGAGAGCGCACGCTCCAGCGCGCGCTTGACCTCAATCGCGGTTATGCCAAGCACCTGTATGGCTGCTACGCCCTGCAACGTAGCGAGCGTCATCTCCAGAGCAATGCGCGCGTCACCCTCCTCGGCCAGCGGGAGAAGTGCCAGCGCACGTTCGGTAAGACTCATCGTCTGCCGGGGGCTGAAATGCAGCAGCGCAGATTCCGCGGCTTCGGCGTACCAGCGCAATGCAGGCAGGGGCTGATCGCCGGACTCGAAATGCGACGCGAGCTCGGCAGCACTGACGTTGAATCCATCGGCGCGCTCGCGCTCGAGGGAGGCGGCGACCTTTCGCTGGAGCACGACGCGAGTGGCCGGGGCAATGCGCTGGTAAAGCACCTCCCGGTACAGCGCGTGTCGAAAAGCGTAGCCCGCATCGGCGACATCGCTCAGCCAGCGCTGCCCGCGGGTAAGCTCCGCGCATGATTCAGCGAGCGAGGCGATGTCGCTCTCCAGTACCTGCGCAACAGTTGCAAGCCGGAACTCGACGCCGCATACGCTCGCCGCCTCGAGCAGCGTCCGTTCGCGCGGATCGAGCTGCCGAAGATAGTGCTCGATGATGCCGGTCAAGCTCTTCGGAATCGCGATTGGACCCGATCGCGATCCGCGCGCGATGACATCGTTCAACACGTCCGCCACAAAGAGCGGCAGCCCCTCAGTGCGGCCATGCAGCGCGCGTACGAACCCTTCGTCGGCCGCCAGGTCAGGAACGCGCTCGGCGACGTACTCGGCGACTTCCTTTTCCGAGAACGCATCGAGGACGATTTCGTCGGACAGTCCATGCAGGCGAACCTCATGCCGCACCGCCCGCAGCGGATGATCGGAAGCGATGATTTCCGTGACCCGGAAGCTGCCGAGCCACAGCAGTCGCGCGCTCGAGCGGCGCCGCGCGAGGTAATCCATGAGCTGCACGGTCGCTGAATCGCTCCAGTGCAGGTCCTCAGTGACCAGCAATAACGGGCGATTCTCCGTGTAGCGGTCCAGAAGCTCGCCCATTTCGCGAAGCATGCGGGCCTGGCTTGACCCGGAGAGCTCGCGCCGCAAAGCTTCGCGTTCGGACGCGCTCGTCAACCACGGAAGCTGCAGGAGCCAGGCGGGAGCGACCGTTCGAATGAGCTCCGCAACCGCCGCATCGCGGCGGCACAATGCCGTAAGCGCTTCGAGCACCGGGAGGTAGGCCTCACCTGTGCCGTACTGCTCGACGCACTGTCCATGAGCGCTATGTATCTCGCCGACTTCGGCGATGAAGTGCTCGATGAGCGTGGTCTTCCCCACGCCGGCCTCACCGGCGATCCAGACGATCTGACGCCTGCCTTCAGCCGCGAGCCGCCATGCCGTACGAAGTCGCCCGAGCGCATCCGAGCGGCCAATCATCGGAAACGATGCAAGCGATTGCGGAGCCGCGGAGCTCGTTGCGGCTGGCAATGTCCCGTCCAACGTCGGAGGCGCGCTGACCGCGGCAATGAACCGATACCCGCGCCGCGAAACCGTCTCGATGTAGCGCGGTTGTTTCGGGTTGTCCTGCAGCGCCGCCCGTATTTCGCTGATCACCGTCTTGAGCACGGAATCGGTGACGAACCGATGGCGCCAGACGCTGTCAAGCAAAGCGTTCTTGGTTACGAGCGATCGCGGCGCCCGCGCGAGAGTGCACAGAACAGCGAACGGCTTCGGGGCGAGCGGTATCGGTTGTCCGCCGCGCGTCAGACGAGCATTTGCTTCATCGAGCTCAAACGCATCGAATACAAGCCGCAGAGGCGCACGATCCGCCTCTGCACGGCGCTCGGCTTCATGCGGGTGTCCCGAGCCACTGCGATGTGGGTCCGCCGCGTCCTTGCCGGTTCGGTTCATGCCGTCCCGCGTAATCTCTGGGCGATTCAGCGCAGTGAGCGAAGCATACTAGCGGAAGAACCACAGCGGTGGGTTTGATCTACATCAACCCATCTCTCCCGCTGGACCACTAGCACCCCCGCCCGTGAAGACGCCGAGCAGCACCACGATGGCGACGTCGCCACGGGCTCATCTCCCGTGGCGCTGGGAGGCCAGTTCGGGACGCTTTGCCACGGGCGCTTTGACATGTCGGCCTCGTAGGCGTGGACCTGGGAATCGATGATCGGCATAGGGGAGCCTTCTCTGAGTTAACGGTTTCAGCCTGGCTTGGGCACCAGGACTACATTCTTCAATGCCGTCGCACGCACCAGCGACAGCCACACGTAGGCAAGCACGATCGCCGCGCCTCCCGCGAGCGCCAGGCTCGGGCCTGCCCATTCTCCCACGGTATTCAGCAGGAATCCGCTGAAGAACATCAGGCTCCATACCAGCGCGAACACGCTCATCACGCGCCCGCGGTA
>DATIEU010000404.1:0-6159 GCA_035455565.1 Steroidobacteraceae bacterium
TGTTTTCACCTGGTGAGCTCGATTGCTGCCGCCGGCAGCTACCGGGGCCGGTTCACCGAGGACATGTTCGAGGAAGCCGAGGGCCTCGATCATCCCTACCTTCGCACCAAGCACGAATCGGAAGCGCTCGTGCGCAAGACGTGCCGTGTGCCCTGGCGCGTGTACCGCCCGGGCATGGTGATGGGCGATTCGCGCACGGGCGTTATGGACAAGATCGATGGCCCCTACTACATGTTCAAGACAATCCAGAAGATCCGCGACAACGTGCCGCGCTGGGTGCCGCTGATCGGATTCGAGGGCGGTCACGCCAACGTCGTGCCGGTGGACTTCGTCGCGGCGGCGCTCGCGCATCTCGCTCATGTGCCCGGAGAGGATGGCCGCTGCTTCCATCTCACGGATCCAAAGGATCGGCGCGTGGGCGAGATGGTCAACGTGTTCGCCAAGGCCGCGCACGCGCCCACCATGACCGTACGGCTCGAGCCAGGCCTGATCGCAGCGCTGCCGAACGTCGCCGGCGCCGGCGGTGAAGTGCTGCGACCGCTGCAACGGATCGTCGATCAGACCCTGCACGATCTCGGTCTGCCGCAGGTCATCCTGGGATTGTTGAATCACCCGACGTCGTTCGACTCGCGTCGTGCCCAGTCGCTGCTCGAGCCCGCCGGCATCCGGGTGCCGCCGCTCGAGGAGTACGCCTGGCGCCTGTGGGATTACTGGGAGCGCCAGCTCGACCCCGAGCTCTTCAAGGACCGGACGCTGCGCGGCGCGGTCGGGGGCAAGAAAGTGCTGATCACAGGCGGCTCCTCCGGCATCGGCCGCGCCACCGCGCTCAAGCTCGCAGAAGCGGGGGCCGAGCTGCTGATCGTCGCGCGCGATACCGAAAAACTCGCGCAGGTGAGCGACGAGATCGAGGGTCGTGGCGGACACGTGCACACCTACAGCTGCGACATCAGCGAGCCGCAGGCCTGTGACGCCTTCATCGCGCAGCTGCTCGCCGAGCACGGCCACGTGGATGTGCTCATCAACAATGCCGGCCGCTCGATCCGGCGTGGCATCGAGCACACCTACAATCGCTTCCACGACTATGAGCGCCTCATGCGCATCAACTATTTCGCCGCCGTCCGGGTCACGCTCGGGTTGCTCCCGGCCATGGTCAAGCGCGGCGCGGGTCACGTCATCAACATCTCTTCCATCGGGGTGCTGAGCAGCGCCGCGCGCTTCGCGGCCTACAACGCCTCGAAGGCGGCGCTCGAAGCCTTCTCGCGCTGCGCGGGCGGGGAATACAGCGAGCGCGGCGTGCGCTTCACGGTGATCAACATGCCGCTGGTACGCACGCCGATGGTCGCGCCGACCAAGATCTACGAGCAGTTTCCGCTCATCAGCGCCGAGCAGGCGGCGGATCTGGTGTGCGAAGCCCTCATTCACCAGCCACAGCGCCTGGCCACGCGCCTCGGCATATTTGCACAGCTCGTCGGGTTGTTCGCGCCACGCATCGGCGAAATCATCATGAGCGAAAGCTACAAGATGTTTCCCGACTCCGACGCCGCGGTCGGCTCAAAGGAGCGGAGCGAGCGCGCCTCACCCGAAATGATCGCGTTCGCGAGCCTGATGCGCGGCATTCACTGGTAACGGCCCGTGGCGCTTCCGATCGCGACCCCGATCGTCGAGCATGGCGCGCGGCTTGAAGCGCTGCTCGCCGAGCAGCGCGCGGCTTTCCAGGCCGAGGGCGAAACGTCGGCACCCGTGCGCATCGAACGGCTCGAGCGCGGACTCGACCTGCTCGTGAGCCACCAGCAGGAGTTTTGCGCGACGCTCGCCGAGGATTTCGGGCGACGCCCTGCCGACCTCACGCGCTTTGCAGACATTCTGCCCGCCGTGCTCGCCTTCAAGAATGCCCTGCGACACGTGCGCCGCTGGATGCGGCCGCAACGCTGTCGCCCGGCGCTGCCGGCCGGCGCCCCGGGCGTGCGCGCCTACACCGTCTACCAGGCGCTCGGCGTCGTCGGCGTATTGAGCCCGTGGAACTTTCCGGTCAATCTCACCTTCGGCCCGCTCGCGGGCATCCTCGCGGCCGGCAATCGCTGCCTCATCAAGCCGTCGGAGCTCACGCCCGCCACCGCAGACCTGATCCAGCGACGCGTGTCGAAGTATTACGAGCCGAGCGAGGTGGCTGTCGTTACCGGTGGACCGGAGCTCGCCCAGGCGTTCGCGAAGCTGCCGTTCGATCACCTGCTGTTCACCGGGTCGACGAACGTCGGCGGCAGTGTCATGCGGGCCGCGGCCGAGCACCTGGTACCGGTCACGCTCGAGCTCGGCGGCAAGTGCCCGGCCGTAATCGGGCGCTCGGCGGATCTGCAGCGCGCGGTGGACCGCATCCTGCTCGGCAAGCTCGTCAATGCCGGTCAGATGTGCCTCGCGCCGGATTACCTTCTGGTTCCCGCCGAGGCCATCGTCGCGTTCGTTGACCACGCACGTGCCTGGATGGCGCAAACCTACCCGCACTTCGTGACCAATCCCGATTACACGACCCTCATCAGCGAGCGTCATGCGCGGCGCATCGAAGGCTTGCTGGCGGAGGCGCGCAGCAAGGGCGCGACACTGATCTCACTCGCGCCCGAAGCGCCTGGCGCTGCGCGGCTCATAGCGCCCACGCTCGTGCTCGGCGCGACTGACGACATGCAGCTCATGCAACAGGAGATCTTTGGACCCGTGCTGCCGCTTCGCCCCTACCGCCAGATCGATGAAGCGATCGCGGAGATCAATAGCCGGCCGCGGCCGCTGGCGCTCTACTATTTCGGCAGCGACTCAGCGGAGGAGCGGCAGCTCCTCGACCGCACGCGCTCAGGCGGCGTGACGGTGAACGACGTCGCCATGCATTTCCTCGCGCAGGAGCTCCCGTTCGGCGGCGTCGGCGCAAGCGGCATGGGCGCATACCATGGCTGGCATGGCTTCCAGCGTTTCAGCCACGCGCGCGCGGTTTTCCGGCAGACGCGCCTCGATGTCGCGGGTCTCGTGGGCCTGCGCCCGCCGTACGGAAAACGATTGCAACAGAGCCTGCGGCTGCTCATCCGTCGTTGATTCACGCTGCGCGTGCCGGCTCCTGCTCGAGCTCGCGGCGCAGGATCTTGCCGACGTTGGTCTTGGGAAGCGAAGCGCGGAACTCCACGTATTTCGGCACCTTGTAGCCCGTGAGCCGCTCGCGGCAGTGCGCGATCAGCTCCTCGCTGCTGACCGTTGCACCCGGGCGCGTGACGACGAAGATCTTCACCGCCTGTCCGGAGCGCGGATCGGGGACCCCGATGCAACCGCACTCGAGCACGGCCGGATGCTCTGTGAGCACCGCTTCGACCTCATTGGGAAACACCTTGAAACCCGAGACGATGATCATGTCCTTCTTGCGATCGACGATGCGGACGAACCCTTCCGCGTCGACTGTCGCGATATCACCGGTGTACAGCCAGCCATCGGGCGAGATTGTCTTGGCCGTCTCGTCCGGTCGGTTCCAGTAACCACGCATGACCTGCGGACCGCGCACGCAGAGCTCGCCCGTCGCCCCCAAAGGAAGCTCGACGTCGCCCTCGCGAACACTGATTTCGGTCGACGGCACAGGAACTCCCACGGTGCCGATTCTCGGGTTCTCAAGCAGGTTGCAGGTCACCACCGGCGAGGACTCGGTGAGACCGTAGCCTTCGAGCATCGGCCGCCCCGTCGCGGCGTGCCATCTCTCCGCCACCGATGGATGCAACGCCATGCCGCCGGCGACGCCGAGCTTGAGAGCGGAAAAGTTCAGGCGCGCGAACCCAGGATGATCGAGCAGCGCGTTGTAGAGCGTGTTGACGCCCGTGATGATCGAGAAACGCCACTTGCCGAGCTCGCTCACAAACCCCGGGATGTCGCGCGGGTTCGTAATCAGCACGTTCAGGGCCCCGTGCTGCGTGAACACGAGGCAGTTACAGGTCAGGCAGAACACGTGATAAAGCGGCAGCGCGGTGATCACCACCTCGCGCCCCGGCGTGATGACATCGCGCCAGAACCCAGCGACCTGCAACAGGTTCGCGACCATGTTGCGGTGAGTGAGCATGCTGCCCTTGGCAACCCCGGTGGTCCCGCCGGTGTACTGGAGGAATGCAATGTCCTCGCCCGTGACCTCGGGGGTGCGCAGCTCACCCTGAGCGCCGCGCGCGAGTGCCTCGCGGAACCAGACGGCGCCGGGCAGGTGGTAGGCGGGCACCATGTGCTTGATATGCCGCACCACGAAATTGACGGCGGCGCGCTTCGGATAGGGCACCAGGTCGGCCACGCTCGTGAGCACCACGTGCTCGATGGCGGTATCGGAGCGCACCTCGGCCAGCACGTGCGCAAAGTTCTCGAGCACCACGATGCAACGTGCGCCGGAGTCGCGCAGCTGGTGGCGAAGCTCGCGGGGCGTGTACATGGGATTTGTGTTCACGACCGTGAGTCCGGCGCGCAAGGCTCCGAACAGCGCCACCGGATATTGCAGCAGGTTCGGCATCATGAGGGCGATACGCTCGCCTTTGCCGAGGCCGAGGCCAACCAGATAAGCGGCGAACTGCCGCGTCAACCGGTCGATGTCGGCGTAGGTAAGCGTGACGCCCAGGTTGTGATAGGCCGGCCGGTCGGCAAAACGCTGGCAGCTCGCCTCGAAGATGGCCTTGAGCGAGGGATAGGTGTCGGCATCGATCTCGGCCACCGCGCCGCGCGGGTAGGCTCCGAGCCAGATCTTATCCATGACGGTTGCCTCGCGAGTGTCAGGCAGGGGCTGCAGACGGGTTGATGTTATGCGCCGCTCGCGCGCGCGCCATACGTAGATGCGCGCAGGGCCGTCTGCCCACGGATGCGATCCTGTTGAGCCTGATCGTGCGCGCACCGATTGCCGCGCCGCGATTACGTGCGGCCTCTCCGGTCGAGCGTCGCCAAGAACCGCTCACTTGCGCGCGCTGACCGAGCCGTGCGCTCCGCTGCGGCTTCTCGCCTCACAGAAGATGTCGTGCAGCGTCTGCATGACTCGGGCTGCCGGTCCCGGGTGCATCGCGTAATGGATGGTCTGCGCCTCGCGCCGCGTCCCGACGATTCCCTCGGTGCGCAGCACGGCCAGATGCTGCGACAGCGCCGACTGGCTGAGCTCCACACGCTCATTGAGCTCCGAGACCGACATCTCGCCTTCGGCCAGGGCGCACAGAATCTCCAGCCGCTGGGGGTTCGCCAGCGCACGCAACAGGCGCGCGGCGTCGCCTGAATGGGCGCGCATTGCGCGTGCGGCAGCGCCGCGTAGTCGAGGCACAGGGGACGTGGGCATTTGCGATCACCCGCACGAGTGTGGCTGATACGTATCATATCAGATCTTGCTTTATTAGCTTTCTCTAATATACTTGCTGTAAGGAGAGATACGTACAGAACCCGATGTGACTCTCGGAAAGCCGCAAGGGCCTTCTCCTCCGATTGGGAGGATCATGCGCGCAAACCATTGCACATCGACCTCAGCGTTCGACATGGACCGGGAGGTCTAAGATGAACATCGATCGAATCGTTTTCGCTTTCGCCGGCGTCATGGTGCTCGCGAGCTTGTTGCTCGCCCAGTTCGTCAGCCCGTGGTGGCTGCTGCTCGCCGCGTTCGTCGGCCTCAATATGCTGCAGGCCGCCTTCTCCGGCTTCTGCCCGCTGGCGCTCGTCCTGCGCAAACTGGGCCGGCCGCCGGGCGCCGCTTTTCACTGACATGCGCGCTATGCCTCGAGCCGCGTCGGCGTGGGCGCTTGCGGTCGCTGCGCTTGCGGTTTCGGCGTGCGGTAGCCGCGAGCCGCCGGCGCCCCCGGCGTCAGCTCCGCCGCTCGATTCCGTGGTGGTGGCGCTCGAGCGCACGCCGCTCGAGCGGCAGCTCGATGGCACCATCGAAGCGGTGAACCAGGGGACGGTGTCGGCACAGACGGCCGGGCGCGTCGCCGAGATCTTGTTCGACGTGAACGACTTCGTCCCGGCGGGCGCGGTGATCATGCGCCTGCGCGCCACAGAGCAGCGGGCGAGCCTGGCTCAGGCACAGGCGGCTCTGCGCGAGGCACAGGCGCGCGAAGAAGAAGCCCAGACGCGCTTCCGCCGCATCGACGACATGTATCAGCGCAAGGTCGTGCCCAAGGCGACGCTGGACGA
>DATIEU010000405.1:0-7635 GCA_035455565.1 Steroidobacteraceae bacterium
TGCCCGCCATTCCCCATGCGGAGAAGGCGCCGGTCAGCGCGGCAGCGACTGCGAACCGGTAGAGCACCAGGCCGGTCGCGTCGTTGACGAGGCTTTCGCCCTCGAGGAGGGTCACGATGCGGCGTGGCAGGCGAAAGCGTCTCAGCACAGCGGTGGCCGCGACCGCGTCTGGCGGCGACACGATCGCACCAGTCGCGAACGCGACGGCCCACGGCACCTCTGGCACCAGCCACTTGAACGCGACACCCACCGCAAGGGTGGTGGTCGCCACCAGGCCGGTGGCGAGCAAAACAATGGGCCGCAGCTGCTGGCGGAAATCGCGCCATGAGGTATCGATCGCCGCCGGATACAGGATCGCGGGCAGCACGATCCCGAGCACCAGCAGCGGATCGAACTGCAGCTCCGGCCAGTCGTATACGAATCCCAGTGGCACGCCAACCAGCACCAGCACCATGGGATAGGGGATCTGGATGCGGTTCGCGAACCAACCGGCCGCGATCGCGCATGCCATCACCAGGATCAGGGAGATCACTGCGACGTCGACTATTCGAGCAGTCGCTTGGCGTTCTCGGGCGGCCTTCCGATCACAGCATCATCGCCACGCACGACGATCGGGCGTTGCAGGAGAATGGGATCGGCTGCGAGTGCCTGGATCCACTGCTGGTCACTCAAGGTCTTGCCGCTGTATTTCTGTCGAAAGACGCTCTCGTTCGTCCTCACGAGCTCCGACGGTGCCATGCCCAGCTTGTGCACGATCGCCGTGAGCTCGGCCTCGCTCGGCGGAGTCTTCAGGTACTCGACGACGCGCGGCGTGATACCGCTCGCCTTGATCAACGCCAGCGTTTCGCGACTCTTACTGCACGCCGGGTTGTGATAGATGACCAGGGAATCGTCTTTTGCCTTAGCCGGTTTCACGCCTGCACCTCTCAGAATCGAAAACTCACGCCAATGGCCGGGCCGCTGAGACTCATACCTTGCAGCAGGCCGCCTTCGCTCTGGTCGTATTCGAGGTGACGATATGCGCCGAGCACATCGCCCCATGAAAATGAGTAGCCGACGCCGGCGAACAGCTGCCACGTCAGATCCGAATCGCCGGTCCCTACGTCCACGTGAAAGGGCACGAACCACTTGCCATTGCCGAACATGAAGCGGCCGCGCGTGCCGACGATGACGTCCCAGAGCTCCAGGCTCTCTGAAAAGCGGCCGCTCTGCGGCAGCAGATTCAGCGGGCCATCGAACTGCCAGTCGAGATCGGCGGTTACGTCGAGGTAGCGAAACCCGCCGAGAACCTCCAAAGACAGGTTCGGCTGGCTGATCGTGAGTAACCCGACAGTGCCCTGCCATTCGAGACCATCGAGAGAGGTCGTGGTGCCCGTGTTAACGGGGAACTCGACCGCGCCGCCGGGACCGCTCACGTTGCGCACCGATGAATGCTGGTCGCCGAAGTCGACGTACACCACGTCCGCGCGAAAAATCCACTTCCCCTTGTGTGCCTCGCCCGCCAGCATCAACACGAGCTCGAGTTTCTCGAGATAGTCGACCGGGCCGATCTCCACTTCGGGCTCCCCTCCCCCGCCCGGAGGCGTATCGAAATTTCCGGTCCCCTCGATGTTCGGCAGCCAGAGGTATGGTGTCAGGGCAAATTGCCAATCGTCGGCGTCTGCAGCTGACGCTGGCGCACTCGCGATCAGCGCGAGCGCCGCGGCGGCGATCAATGGCCACTGCGAAGGGAACGATGCGTGCATGCGAACCGCTTTTCGCGAGCGCTAGTCTCGCTCGTCGATCTGGATCGCAACGACGGCGAACTCCGACCCGGCGCCGCGCGGCTTGACCGAGACCATCCGGTGATTGTCCTCGGTACCGGTGACGAGCTGGATCTCGCCGGATCCGGAATCCTCCTTGCACACCGGCTGCTTCGGCTCCCCTTCGAAATTGACGTCGCCATTGCAAGCGACGACCGTGCCGAACTTGCCCAGTTCGTCCCTGTAAAAGTCGACAACCGCTTGCGGGGCATCCTTGCTCTCGTACTTGGCCGCTTTGACGTGCACGCCGACGAACGAAGTGCCGACGTTGACATCGGCGCTCCCCGACTCGTCGCTGTCGCCCTGCAACAGCTTCGCACCGGGATAAACCGGCAAGCCCGTGTCGACACCCTTGTCGCTCGTGCGCACCGAGATATCACCAAAAACAGTGTGGACATCGACGTTCTTGTTCTGGCCTTCGCCCTGCACGTCGACATTGCAACCACTGAGCGACAGCGAAACGATGAGCAGTGCGAATGTCCAACGAAGCTTGCCAGGCATGGATGCCTCCCGGTGCGTCTTCAAGAACCCGCTGCCTTGGCGCGCAGGTCCCGTTCGATCTCCGCGGCCAGCGTCTCGACTTGCGTGAGGACCCGGCCCGTCGCAGAGCTTTCGCCCGTTGCCCACGCCGCCTGGAGCTTGAGCACCGCGCGGTAGAGCTGGTTCGCTGCGGTGGCCGCTTCGTCGTCATGCCCGAGCCCGATGTCTCCGGTCACGCGCAGGATGAGCGCCGTGACCTCGTGCCGCTCCGCTTCCGCAGCGCCCGGATTCGAAGCGTTGACCATGGCACACGCCTGGTCGATCTGGGTCTTGAGCTTCTTGAGCTTCTCCATCGTGGTCATTGAGTTACTTCCCTTTGTTCATACCGGTGCGTCGTCGCACGCGCCTCACGGAATGACGCGTCCGGGAAATTGTAACCGCGGGTCACTCGATCTCGCGAGTGATGCGTGCGGCGGCAGGCGTGCCGAGAATGAGGGTGTTGGCCGATGACCGTGCGCGATCCTGCGCCAGGACGGTCTCGCGCCAATCCGACTGGTAGGGTCTGCTGCAGAGCGCGAAGATCGACATAAGCGCTCCGCGCGTCATCTCGCGATCCCGCTCCATCGCCTCGAAATTGGCCTGGTCTTCGCGCCTTCGCGACGGATCGGTTTCCTGGGCACGGCGCTTGAACTCGATGGCGGAGGGATTGGCGACTTCGAGGAAGCAGCGGCGTCGCTCGTAATCGTACCAGTCGAGAATGTCATCGCCCGCCTGGCCGTTGATGAGCGCGCCCAGGCCTTGAGCGAGCGTGCTGACATCCTGGATACCGGACGTGAGCCCCATACCGCCGATCGGATTGGTGGCGTGCGCAGCGTCGCCCGCGAGGAGCACGCGACCGATGCGGTACGACGAGGCCGAGCGCTGGTGAACGCGATACGAGTTGGCGCGGTCGAGCTGCCAGGTGGGCTCCGGCATCCAGTGCCGATAACGCTCGGGGATGCGCGCCACGCGTTCGTCCTCGCTGAGCTCGGAGCTCTCGCTGTACGAGACGCGCCAGAAGTGCGGCACCTTGTCGAGCCGCGCGACCACGGCCCACTCGACGCCATCGGCGATCATATTCGAGTACGCGTAGCCATGACGCTCGAAGTCGTAGTAGACATTCGTCGCCATGAACGTTTCGGGCCACGTGAAACCATCGAAGGACGCGCCCATCGCGCGCCGCACGGTACTGCGCGCACCGTCCGCGCCGATCACCCAATCGAACTCGAGACTGCGTGGACCCTGCGCGCCGTCCACCTGCACGGCGACGGTGTCGCCTTGCTGGCGGAGATTCTCGAATCGCGTGTCCCACTGCACTCGCGTACCTGGGAGTTTCGCGAGGTGTCGCATCACCAGGCGCGCGAGCTCGTGCTGGCCGAGGTGCAGTGTGTATGCGTACGGCGTCAGATCGGCGATGAGGCGGTGATCGATGCGGCCGATATAGCCCGTGAGAGCAAAGCGCACATTGAGCCAATAGCCCGTTTCGGATTGACGCAGCACATCGGGCAGCAATCCGAGCTCATCGAGCACCTTCAGGGTCGATGGCAGGTAGACCGTCGCGCGCGGCGAATCTACGACGTCGGGCTCGCGGTCGATCACGGTGACGTCCGCGCCGCCTTTGGCAAGTCCCAGGGCAGTGAGCAGGCCGGTTGGGCCTGCACCCACGACAAGAACGCGACGTCCTGTTGCCATTCTCGCGGCGCAGCCGCTCTATTCGCTCGCGGGCGGCTGAGCGAGATACGCCGCCAATGCCTCGAGCTCGGCGTCGGTGATCTCGGTCTTGCGGAAGAAGGGCATGACGTAGACGCCGTTGCGCACGATCTTCTTCACGAACTCCGGCGTGAGGTCGGTTCGATCTTCGAGTGCACCCGGCTTCTGATTCTTGTAGACCGCGGTGAGCGCCGCAGTGCCCGGATTACCCGGCCCGCGCGAATGGCACGGAGCGCACCACTTCACGAACACCGGTCGGCCCGGGTGCTCATCCGCACGTGCGAGCGGCGCGGTCCAGATCAGGATGGTCACGATCACCAGCAGTCGAGTCGCCGGAGTCACGCGAACACCTTGCGCCGGTGGGGTACCGGCGCAATCACCCAGCTGAACAGCGCCGTATCTCCTTCAATTACGGCATTGCGTACGTCGCTGACGGGCTGGAGCGCCGGTGCAAGGTAAGGGACTTCAGTCAATGTGTTGGCGATCGCGATCCGCCAATCGATCCAGCGCACCGAGGAGTGAAAGCGACTGATCGCCGCACGATGGCCCTTGAGGGCGTGCATGGGCTCGCCGCGAACGATCGCATGGCGCCCGAGGAACACAAGTCTCAGGCGCGCATGCCACACCAGGGGTTCCAGAGTGAACAGGGTTGCCGCGCTTGTCAGACCGCCAATCGCGGCTGGTTCGTGGTCATCTGCGTGCTGGCGCAGATTGAAGTGGGCTTTGTGCAAGTCGATGCCGACCAGCTGGACGTCTATGCCACGGGCTGCCACTGCCCGGCCGAAGGCGACACCATCGCTACTACCTGCTTCCACAAACATCGCGCGGAACTCGACGCTGCGCAACCGGCCAAACGCACCCGCCTTCCTGACCGCGATCCCGCTGGCAGCCAGGGCTGCGCCTACCTGAATCAGTCCTCGTCGCGTGATGACGTTCATGACCTTGCTCACTTCTGCTTGCGCAGGTGCTTGGGCCAGATGCCATAGCGGCCGGGCGAGAGAATGCCATTGGGATCCACCGCGTCCTTGAGCGTCTCGTGGAATCTCAGGAGCGCGTGATTGTTGAACGAGTACGTGCTCATGATGAGATCCTGGTAGGCGGGTGCCGCCCGGTACTCGCCAAATCCCGCTTCCGCCGCCAGCTTCACCAGCTGCTGGATCGCGTTGCGCAGCTTGGCGTTCTCTTCGGGCGTCCGCATCACCGGAAACAGGAAGAGAAAGAGGAGTGAACGTTGCCAGAAGAAGAACGGCATCGAATAGGGTGGCACGGGAAGCCCCAGCTCGCGCCCGCCGCGCGCGAAGATCCGATTCGCCGCGAACACGGCTTCGCCGGAGCGCGGCACGATCGGCGAGAAACCCTGGTGCCCATAAGTCGGGACCATGTTGTTCTCGTTGCGCGAAATCATGGCCCAGATCGATAGCGCGGGAATGCCGAACTCGGGCTTGGCGACCCTTTGTTTCTGTTCCGCAGTGAGCGGCAGCTTGATGAAGTCGCCGTCGGCAAACGTGGCACCGGGAATGCGCCCGAAGCGCTCCCTGCAATACTCCCACTGGGTGGGAATCGTTTTCGCGGGGCCATAGAACTTGAGCCGCAAGGCCCACATCGGCACGCCCTTCTGCTGCGCGTATGCGTCGAGCGCGCTGGCCTCACCGTCGATGGCCTTGTCGATCAGCGCGCGCAGATCCTTGCCAAGCGGCGGCGCGTCGAAGGCCGCGGGCATGCCCATCACCGGAGAGATGAGCTCGGGCAGCCCATGTGTGATGTTGCTGTTTTCGAGATAGTTGAGCGTGTCTATGAACGGAATCAGGTCCTGGTAACGCGGCACCGAGACGGTTGCGTTGAAGTACGCCTCGGGCTCGGGCATCAGCCAGAAACCCATCTTGGTGACGACTCCGAAATTCGATTGCGAGAACAAGCCATCGACCCACGGCCCGAAGCCGCACTTGAACTCCTGCCAGCTACGCGATCCCGGCATCGCGCCCATACCGGTGCGCATCAGCTCGCCGTTCGGCAGCACGACCTCAAGGCCGCAGTGGGCGTCAAAGTGATGGCGGAACTGCGGCATGGTGTAGCCGCCGCCGCGATCCAGCGCGTTGCCTACCGGGCTCCCCCACCCCGGATCGGGCACGTCGAGCCATACCTTGAGCCCGCGCTCCTGGATGTACTGGTAGAGATCGAAGTAGCTGACGCCCGGCTCGACCAGTGCGTAAGCGTTGGCCTCGTTCACCTCGAGCACGCGATTCATGCGCTTGAGATCGAGGACGACGCAGCCTGTGTACGCTGGCGCCGAGCCGCCGTAGCCCAGGTTGCGTCCAGTCGAGATTGGGTAGAGCGGGATCTTGAAACGATTCGCGATGCGAACGATTTCCTGTACCTGCTCGACCGCGTTCGGTGCGACAGCGGCGGAGGCCAAGCGCTCTTCAGGCTCATCCCAATAGGGTGAATAGGCGTCCCGGTAGAGCGCGACATCTTCGTCGCTGGTGAAGACCCACTCCTTGCCGACGACCGCCTCGAAGCGGCGGATCGCCTCGGCAAAATCCTGCTCAGGGACACCTGATGGTATGCGCATCACTTAAGCGCCCTCGCCCATTCTTAGGTCTTATCCGCAGGAGCGCAGGTCGCAAAATACTGGGCAGCAGCACTATCCGCAAGTCGCGTGACATTAGGCGCAACCGCTACACTGCGCACAATGCTCTGGCTCAAGGCATTCCACCTGATCTTCGTCGTGACCTGGTTCGCGGGACTCTTCTACCTGCCGCGACTCTTCGTCTATCACGTCGCCGCGACTGATTCGACCGGCCGCGAGCGGTTCGCCCTCATGGAACGGCGCCTGTTCGTGCTCATGTCCATCGGTGGACTCCTGGCGCTGGCGTTCGGTATCGCGTTACTCGCGCGGACGCCCGCCTATCTCGATCTCGACTGGATGCGACTCAAGCTCGTGCTCGTGGTGCTGCTCGTCGGCTATCACGTCTGGTGTTATCGATTGATGGCTGCGTTGGCACAGGGCCGCGCTGTCCACCCGCAGCGCTGGTATCGCTGGTTCAACGAAGTACCGACCGTGTTCCTGACTGCCATCGTCTTGCTCGCGGTGCTCCGACCCGAATTCTGAGGTGTCCCATGAACGTACGTCGCACTTTCACTCGTTCTCGTCGTGATGTGCTCAAAGCGATCGGCGCTGCAACCGCGCTCGGCGCATTGCCGTTCGCAGGGCGAGCTGCCGCTGCGGGCGAGAAGGTTAAGATCGGCATGATCGGCTCGGGCAATGTCGGCAGCGCTCTCGGGCGCGTCTGGGCCAAGGCTGGCCACGAAGTCATGTTTTCCTCGCGCCATCTCGACCAGGACAAGGCGTTGGCTGCCGAGATCGGCGCGAATGCCCGCGCCGGCACCCCGCGCGAGGCCGCCGCGTTCGGTGACGTGCTGGTGTTCGCGGTCCCCTATGGCGCACTGCCCGAGCTCGGCAAGACGCTCGCTGAGTCGATCAAGGGCAAAGTCGCCATCGATGCGTGCAATCCCTTTCCGAACCGCGATGGCGAGATCGCCGATCGCGCGCGTGCCGAGGGTGCGGGGGTTGTGTCCGCGCAGCTGTTGCCAGGTGCGCGCATCG
>DATIEU010000406.1:0-2228 GCA_035455565.1 Steroidobacteraceae bacterium
CGTCATCTCGTGGTACTGCGACAAGACCTACAACTGGTCGCTCATCACGCTCGTGGGGTTCAAGGATCAGCTCGATGCCGATTGGCAATCGAAGCTCCGGCAGATGAGCGTCGACCGCTCATTCTTCGATCTCACGTGGAATGCCCGCGTCACCTGCCCGAACAACGACCGCACCAGTCCTGGCTGTGAACGCTACATCCCGCTCGACGCCATCGCCACGCAGCAGGCGAAGGCGAGTCATCCGCCGTTGATCTACTGGGGAGTGCGCGACAACCCCACTGGCGCGAGCCGCCCGTGCTTCACAGTGAATGCCAACGGCACGCGCAACACCACCGCAGTCCCGACCACCACCTGCAGGGTGCCCGATGCTGACGATCCAGCGACGCCCGCCATCAAGGAAAACTGGTGCACCTGCTCGCGCCGGGCGATTGAGGAAAGCGGCGGCGTCTACTGCGATGTCGGCGATCTCTGGAACGTGGGCACAGCTACTGCGGGCGACGTTACGCCGTTCGACACCTACGTCGCCCTCTGCCGGCGAGAGAATTAGCTCCATGTGGGTCACGGTGTCGGGCATGGGGCAAGTGCGCGTGTCCCCGCGGGGACGCTCATGGAGCTGATGGTCAACCACACGGTCTTCATTCCGCTGGCGCAACCGGCGCAGCAAGCGGTAGGTTCCTTCGCCACCTCCGGCGGCGCGTCGACGTCGAGTTCCGCGGCGATCACCTTCCCGCGCACGGTCGGATCGCCCATGAATACGGGCGACGCTGAATTCACGCTCGAGATGTGGCTGCGACCGAGCGCTACTCCTGCCGACAACGGGCAGACCGCGCCGACTGAGGGTGCCAACTACTCCGGCACGGACGGCAACATTTTCTGGGACGCGGACGGGTTCTCCACCGGGCGCGGCTTCATCTGCGGGCTCGACGCAGGGATCGTGTATCTCAGCGTCATCAACGGCGGGAGCTCGCGCACGGAGATGGGCACCACCGACATTCGCGATGGCAACTGGCATCACGTCGCTGTGTACCGGCGCGCGAGTGATGGACTCATGGAGATCTTTGTCGACGGAAATCGCGAGGCCAGCATCGCCGGTCCGACCGGCGATATCAGTTACCCAGGCGGCGGCGCAGCGACCGACGATGAGCAGATGCTCGGCAAGGAGAAGCTCAACCTCGCCTTCGGCTTCGATGGCGACGTGAGCGAAGTGCGCATGTCGACCAACCGCCGCTACAACGGTGCAACGTACACCGTGCCCACCGTCCCCTTCACCGATGACGCCGACACGGTTGGGCTCTACCACTTCGATCAAGATGCAGTCACGGTTGAAGACTTCTCTGGCAGCGCAGACGGCACGCTGATAGGGAGCCCAGATCCCACGTGGTCCGCGCAGGATCCGTTCTGATGCAGAACGCAGACGGCCTCGATCATCGCAGCGGAACGCCAGTGCCCCGCACGCTGCGCAAGTATCAGTGGCGGCGGCTGATTGTCCTAGCGTTGCGCAACGGCGGCTCAGTCGTGCAGGACGCCACGACCACGGTGCGCGACCAAGGCGGCGCCCTGGTGTGCGAGATCACCGACCCGATCGCCCTGCTCCGTGCTGGCAGTCGCGGCGAGGACGGCGAGCCGTAAATGGCACTGGTTCGCACCAACCGCGATCAGCGCACCAGCGCAGCCCTGTTCGGCACGGGCGGCTTTGCCTCGAACGCGTTCACGCCGAGCAACAACAGTCTCCTGGTCGTTATCGCGTTCTTCATCGATCAGGCGGATTCAGGCTCGGAAGGCACGAGCCTCACGATTACAGACAGCGTGGGACTCACGTGGACGTCGCGCGCCGCCACCACCGGCTCACCGGCATGGTCATACGGCTTGCGCATCTGGACGGCGCCAGTCACCACGGGCGTTTCGATGACCGTGACAATCGACTGCGGCGCGGTGAGCGTCGACATCTATCGCGTCGAGGTTTACGACTATACCGGCTATGACACGACCACCCCGGTGGGTGCGACGGCGACTGGCACCGACGCGGATGGCGATGGCGCTGCATCCATCACGCTGAGCGCTGCGCCTGCGACGACTTCGGAAGTGATTGCCTCCGCGCTCACGGTGCTCAACGCCGACGTCAACATAGGCATCACCAATGGCGCGGGCTTCACCGAGTTGTTCGATGCGGACATGTCGGCAGGCTTCGGCTGGTCAGAAACGGAAGTTCGCTCAGGCAGCACTTCAAC
>DATIEU010000407.1:0-2116 GCA_035455565.1 Steroidobacteraceae bacterium
AGACCGGCACGTCGCGCGCCCGCGCGGCGGCCACGACTGCCGCCATGAGCCGGCGGGTCACCACACCCTTCAAGTAGTCCGAGATGATCACGGCATCGACGTCGGCGACACGTGGTTCGATCTGCGCGACGAGCGCGTCGCCGATCGCGTCGCTCGGCAGGGCATCTGATTCGTAGTCGACCCGCGCGACCTGCTGATTGCGCGTCGTGACGATTCGCGCTTTGGTGGTCGTTCGCCGGGCGTCGTCGCTGATCAGGGCCGAGCCGCTGATGCCGGCGGCCATCAGCAGCTCGCGGAGCCGATCGGCGGACTGATCGACACCCACCAGCCCGACGAGGTCAACACGCCCTCCCAACGCATGGACGTTGAGGGCGACGTTGGCGGCGCCACCAGCACGGAAGTCATCGCGCGCGTACTCCACGACCGGGACGGGCGCTTCCGGCGAGATCCGGCTCACCCGGCCGACGATGAACTGGTCGAGCATGACGTCGCCGACGACAAGCAGGCGAGCGCGCCGGAGGGCGTCAATCAGCGCGCGGGCGCGGTCGGGGGAGAGTGGAGGCAGCATGTCAAGAGCAGGCCACGAAGATGAGATGAAGCGGCTGACTGCTACCTAGCGTGGTAGCTTGCGCTCCACAGTCGGAGTATCGCTCTGCCGAAACAGAGCACTCAAGAAGGAGCAGCCAGCCATGGAATATGGTGCCATCGATCTGCATGCACGCAAGAGCCAAATTCGCATCGTGACGGACGACGGGTCGGTGGTGTGGAAGGGCCGGATCGACACGCGACGAGACGCGTTCGCGACGGTGTTTGGCGATCGGCCGCGGATGCGGATTCTGCTCGAGAGCAGCACGGAAAGTGAGTGGGTCGCGCAGTGTCTCGAGGCGCTGGGGCACGAGGTGGTGGTGGCGGATCCGAACTATGCGGCGATGTATGGGACGCGCAATCGGCGCGTCAAGACCGATGAGCGGGATGTGACGGCCTTGGCGGACGCCAATCGGCTCGGGGTGTTTCGGCCGGCCCACCGGGTGTCGGCGCCGCGGCGCCAGCTGCGGCGGGAGCTCCGGGTGCGGAGCCATCTGGTGCGGATGCGGAGTGGCGTGATCAGCCTGGTCCGCAGCCTGTTGCGCCAGGACGGAATTCGCCTGCCGAGCGGATCGGCGGATCGATGCCTGACGCGCCTGGCGCAGGTGACGCTGCCCGCGGCCCTCGAAGCGGTGATCACGCCGTTGCGCGCCCAGATGGCGGAGCTCAATCGGCAGCTGCAGGCCGCGGAAGAACGGGTCGAGGCCCGTGCGAGTGCGAGCCCGGTCGCGCAACGGCTGATGACGGCCCCGGGTGTGGGGCCGGTGGTGGCGCTGGCCTTCGAAGCGACGCTCGATGATCCGGCGCGGTTTGGCGGAGACGCCCGTCGGGTGAGTGCGTTTGTCGGGCTGGTGCCCTCGGAGGACAGCTCGGGCGAGCGGCAGCACAAAGGCCACATCACCAAGCACGGGCCGCGCGAACTGCGCGTGTTGATGGTCCAAGCGAGTTGGGTGATCTGGCGCGGCACGACGAAAGAGGGCGCGGCCTTGCGCACCTGGGCGCACGCGCTGGCGGCCCGCCGGGGTCGACGCATCGCGATTGTCGCCCTCGCCCGGCGCCTGACGCGCATCCTGTTTGCGATGTGGCGCGAGGACCAGGACTTTCGGATGCGAGCCCCGCGCGCGGCAATCGCCGCCTGACGGGGATGCGTCGGAGGGTGAGGGATCCGTGAGAGGCATTGCCAACTGCCGGGGCCGCGCGCGGTTCGTGCCATGGCCGCCCGATGAGAGCCGTCACGAAGAATGCGCGCCGGCCCCTTCCTCGCATCACACCGTGCGCCGGCACATGACTGTGCCCTTGTCGAGCGCGAATAGAAGGCTGATGGAGCTCGCCTCGAGCGACTCCGCACCACGATGTGGCAGACGGCAGCAGCATCTCGTCTCACACGCGGACCACGCCGTCCAGGGCTGCGCGCGCGTCGCGCGGCGCCTGCGGCGCCCCTGGACCGCGCGGCCCGCGTGTGAACCATCAGCGGTTATGGCCAGCACGCACACGCGTGCTGGCGCCGGAGCAGAACACTATTTCGAACGAT
>DATIEU010000408.1:0-2177 GCA_035455565.1 Steroidobacteraceae bacterium
TGGTTCGTGAGCGCCTGCACGTAGTCGAACAGCGCGCTCGAGGTGTGGATGTCCTGCGCCCGGCGCTGCAGGTCCATGAGCTCGATCGGCGCCATGGCGGGCTTGAGCGTCGTCAGCAGGTCACGGCGGTTCTCCCCCTGCAGCAGCGCGCGCTCCGCCTCGCCGTCGGGGTAGCCCAGCTGGATGCGCATCAGGAACCGGTCGAGCTGCGACTCGGGCAGCGGGAACGTGCCGATCTGGTACGAGGGATTCTGCGTCGCGATGACGAAGAACGGCTCGGGCAGCCGCCGCGTCTCGCCCTCGGTCGTCACCTGGTGCTCCTCCATCGCCTCGAGCAGCGCGCTCTGCGCCTTGGGAGTCGCCCGGTTGACCTCGTCCGCCAGCACGACCTGGCTGAAGATCGGCCCCGAGTGAAACTGGAAGCCGGCGGTCTCGCGGTTGTAGACGGAGACCCCGATGATGTCGGCCGGGAGCAGATCGCTCGTGAACTGGATGCGCTGGAAATCCAGGCCGAGCGATGTCGCAAGCGCATGCGCGAGCATGGTCTTGCCGACCCCGGGGATGTCCTCGATCAGCAGGTGCCCGCGCGCGAGCAGGCAGGTGAGCGCAAGCCGGATCTGCCGGTCCTTGCCGAGGATGATGCCCCCGACCTGGGCGACGACCCGCTCGATCTGGTGCACCGTGACGGCGGGCTGGGCCATGTCATTCATGGCGCCGAGTGTGCCACAACACGGGGAGCGCTGGCCAGCAACGAGCGCACCGTGTCGCGCGATCGCAGCGCCGGACTGTGCGGTTTCTCACGCCGCTCAATCAAGTTTTTTCGACTCGCATGACGCTTGCATCGGTCTCGTCCATGCACGCGCGAGATCCGAGCTCGCGCACGACGACTCCTGCTCGATGGCTGCGTGTTCGTTGGACCCGGTGGGAAGGATAGGGTTGCACGAACGGAGCATAATCCATAGCCGATGACGGTCGCGTACATCACCCATCCCGACTGCCGGCTGCACGACATGGGCGCCCAGCATCCCGAGTGCCCGGCGCGGCTCGCCGCTATCGAGGATCAGCTGGTCGCGTCGGGGCTGAGCCAGTTCCTGGAGCATCTCGAGGCGCCGCTCGCAACCCGCGAGCAGCTTGAGCGCGTGCACGACACGGCTTTCATCGCCGCCCTGGAACGGGTATCCCCGCACACGGGATGGGTGCACCTCGACCCCGACACCGCGATGAATCCGCACACCCTGGGAGCGGCGCTGCGTGCGGCCGGCGCAGCGGTGCTCGCCACGGACCGCGTGGTCCGGGGAGAGTCGGAGGCGGCATTCTGCGGCGTGCGGCCGCCGGGGCACCACGCGGGGCGCGCCCGTGCCATGGGATTCTGCCTCTTCAACAACGTGGCGGTCGCTGCGGCGCACGCGCTCGAAGCCCATGGCCTGAAGCGGATCGCCGTCGTCGATTTCGATGTCCACCACGGCAACGGCACGGAGGAAATCTTTCGCGACGACCCGCGCGTGATGATGGTCTCGACGTTCCAGCACCCGTTCTACCCCTACAGCGGCGTCGAAGGTCGCTCCGAGCGGATGGTGAACGTGCCGCTCGCGGCCTACAGCGGCGGGGCGGAGTTCCGCGATGCGGTCGAGCGGCACTGGCTGCCGGCGCTCGCCGGCTTCGGCCCCGAGATGCTACTTGTCTCTGCGGGCTTCGATGCGCACCGCGAGGATGACATGGCACTGCTGAAGTTCACGGAAGCCGACTACACCTGGGTCACGGAGCGGGTCAAGGAGGTCGCCGCGCGCACCGCGGGGGGACGCATCGTATCGGTGCTGGAGGGCGGCTACGCATTGCACGCGCTGGGCCGCAGCGTCGCCGCCCATCTCAAGGTGCTCGCCGAGCTCTGAGCCCTAGACCGTCAGGATGGCCGCCACCACCTTGCGGCCTTCGGTCGCGAGGATATTGTAAGTGCGGCACGCGGCGCGGCTGTCCATCACCTCCACGCCCACGCCGGTCGCGGCGAGCGCCTGACCGAGTTCCGGCCGCGGAAAACGCTGCGCCGCGCCCGTTCCGAGAATCACGATCTCGGGCTTCAACGATTCGATGAACCCGAAATCCGCCGGCGTGAGCGCCTCGAACCCGGTGACGCTCCATTCGGTGACTCCTTGCGGGCTGACCACCACGCACCTCTCGTA
>DATIEU010000409.1:0-2165 GCA_035455565.1 Steroidobacteraceae bacterium
GAGCGCCGCGCGACGCGGCGCTTGACGCCCGGCCCCCCCCGAGCGCGCCACGATCGGCGATGACGCGCTCGGCGATTTCCACGCCGTGCTGGGGTCGTTCGGGAGCAGCGCGCCTGCCTTTTTTGCGCGGTGAATGGCACGCACTTGCTATCAAGCGAACGGCGCCGGGCATCGCGCTCAGAACACGCAATCGCAGCGCCATGGGCTAACGCAGGAAACGAGTCGAGCGACCAGAACCACAGGAGCGGCGTGGAGCGGGTGATCGGAATCGAACCGACGTTCACAGTCGGGTAAGGAGGTCGCCTCGCGGCGACCTCCTCCCCTAAGAACCGGACGTGCAGGTTTCCCCGCATCCGGCTCAAGCCACCTGAAAGCGCACCCCGATCGGGGCGCACCAGCAGGGTCGATCATTCCGTCACATGGACTTGGCTGTGACAGTTCGGATGCAGCAACACGAGATTCGTGAGCTTGTCCGATCCGCCGCGCGAACGCGGTTCACGATGGTGAAGATGCCACCCCGTGTCGCGCGTGATGCGCTGATCGCAGACCGGGCAGCACCCGTCCTGCCACCACCAGAGCCATCGCAACTTGCGGCGTCCTTCGAGCGTCGCCTCCATTTTGCGGGCAAGCCGCTTGGAGAAGTACTCGTCGAACGCCGGGTCGTAAGGATTGGCTTCTGCCAGAACCTTGATGTGGCGCCGTAACCGGAACTCACCCAAGGTAGGCAGCAGCTTGTCCTTTTCCGCGAAACGCCAGTCGCGACCTTTCAGGCACGTGAAGTAGCGCTGTTTGATCCACCGCGCACCCTTATTGGGGTGACGGCGGCACGCCCAGCGCCACAGTGCCTTCCAGATCTCGTGATCGCACCGCGAAAACGCACGCGAGGCCATCTGGGTCCGGTGGTAATTCGCCCAGCCGCGAATGAGCGGCACGAGCGCATCGATCACCGTTCCCTGAGCAGCCGCGCGATGCGTCACCAACACGCTGCGGATCTTGCGCAGGAACGTCGTCCGATTCCGTTTGGACGGCTGGATCACCAGCAATCCGTGGAACCGTCGGACGGTCCATCCCAGAAAGTCGAAGCCGTCATCGACATGCGTGCTGAGCGTCTTCGTCTCCGAGAGCACGAGCCCACGCGTCGCCAAGAATTCGGCAACGAAGGGCTGGACTCGTTCTTCCAGCAGCTCGCGAGAGCTGCCGGTGATCACGAAGTCGTCCGCATACCGCACCAGATGGACCTTCGCCTCGCGCGCCCTGCGGACCTTGTTGAACAGTCCGTCGAGCGCACGCTGCAATCCGTCCAGCGCGATATTCGCGAGCACCGGCGAGATGATTCCGCCTTGAGGCGTGCCCGCACGCGTCGGGAAAAGAACGCCTCCTTCCAGGAACCCCGCCCGCAGCCATTTCCGGAGCACGCCTTTGTCCATGCAGACATTGGCAAGCAGCCAGTCGTGGCCGATGTTGTCGAAGCAGCCTTTGATGTCACCCTCGAGCACCCATCGTGGGGAAGCATCCCGCCCAAGCACGTTTCGCACTTGAGCGATCGCATCCGCAGTGGAGCGCTCGCGGCGGAAGCCGTACGAGTGCCCATCGCCGGTTACCTCGGCCACCGGATCAAGCGCCAATAGATGCAGCGCCTGCATCGCCCGATCGCGCATCGTGGGAATGCCCAGAGGGCGCTTCCCGCCGCTCGCTTTCGGGATGTGAATCCGACGCAGGGGCAGCGGTCGATAGCTTCGGTGATGCAGGCTCTCAACAGCCGCCCATTTCTCCTCGGGCGAGCTCCAGGTCTGGCCATCCACACCCGGAGTCTTTCGACCGCGGTTCTCCGTGACCCGGCGGACCGCCAGCGCTTTCGCGCCGGTGGACCGAGTCAGGAGCCGTTGCAGGGCGCGAGCCTTCCGCCATTCACCTGCCTCTGCTGCTTTCGCAATACGTGTCTGCAGCCTCGCGACGACGCGATAGGCATCGGCCCAATGAATCTGGTGCCAGCCTTGCCACGTCGCGGAGGCGACATCACGATCCAACTGCATCGCGTCCATATCAACCTCCGGTTGATTGGAGCGGGTGAAGGGAATCGAACCCTCGTCGTAGGCTTGGGAAGCCTCTGCTCTGCCATTGAGCTACACCCGCCCGTCCCCCGAGGGAAATGGACGCACTACTCC
>DATIEU010000410.1:0-12166 GCA_035455565.1 Steroidobacteraceae bacterium
TCAACGCGCTCGAGCAGAACGTCTACACGCGCGCGTGGCAATCCATCAGCAAGACCCTGGGGCGACCTTCCGCGGTCGTCGCGGTGTCAGCGCACTGGTACCTGCCGGGCACGCGTGTCACGGCCATGGAGCAGCCGCGCACGATTCACGATTTCGCCGGCTTCCCACGCGAACTCTACGAAGTCAGCTATCCCGCGCCCGGTGAGCCGGCCCTGGCGCGGCGGCTCGCGCAACTCCTTCAACCGCTTCAGGTGCAGCTCGACGAGGAGTGGGGACTCGATCACGGCACGTGGTCGGTGCTCAAGCACGTATTTCCCGCGGCCGACGTACCGGTGATTCAGCTGAGCATAGATGCCACCCAGGCACCTGCGTTTCATCATGAGGTCGGCCAGCGGCTCGCACCGCTGCGCGACGAAGGCGTGCTGGTGATCGGCAGCGGCAACGTCGTGCACAACCTGCGCACCTACGCGTGGCGCCGGCGCGTGATCGAGCCCTATGACTGGGCCGTGCGCTTCGACGCGTTGGTTCGCCAGGCCCTCGCGAGCGGCGATCAGCGGACGCTGATCGAGTACCAGGAGCTTGGCGAGGATGCGCGGCTGTCGGTTCCGAGTCCCGAGCACTACCTGCCGTTGCTGTACGTGCTCGGGCTGCGCAGTGCGGGTGAGCCGGTCGCATTCCCCACGCAGGGCATCGAGGGCGGCTCGATCTCGATGCTTAGCGTGCAGATCGGCTGATCAGATCCGCGCGACCCCGGCAGCGCTGCCGACCAGCAGCACATCCGCGGGACGGCGCGCGAACAGGCCCACGGTGACGACCCCCGGAATCTGGTTGAGATCCCCTTCGAGGGCCGGCGGGTCGAGAATCTTCAGGTGATGTACGTCGAGGATGTGATTACCGTTGTCGGTGATGCATTTCTCGCGCCAGACCGGGCGTCCGCCGCGCCGTGTCAGCTCCCGGGCCACCAGGCTACGGGCCATCGGGATGACTTCGACCGGCAGGGGAAACTTGCCGAGCACGTCCACCAGCTTCCTATCATCCACGATGCACACGAAACGCTGCGCTGCCTGCGCCACGATCTTCTCGCGCGTGAGCGCGCCGCCGCCGCCCTTGATCAGATGGCGATGCCGGGTGGCTTCGTCGGCACCGTCGACGTAGAGCTGGAGGCTGCCGACCGCGTTCAGGTCGTGAATCTCGATGCGCGCCGCGCGCAGGCGCTCGGTGGACGCCTCCGAGCTCGATACCGCGCCCGCGATGCGGGCACGCATACCGGCGAGCGCATCGATGAAGTGATTGACGGTCGAGCCCGTGCCGACGCCCACGATCATGCCGTCGCTCAGGAAGTCGAGCGCGGCATGCGCGGCGCGCTTCTTGCGATCGTCGGGGTTCATGCGGCAGCCATCGTGTGATTTACCGACGGCAAAAACAACTGTGCCCGCTCGCGCGGGCACAGTCTTCGTGGATTCGATAACGGCACACGCCGTTTCGCATCCGAAGGGTGATTACTTTTTCTTCGCCGCCTTTCTCTTGCCGGCCTTCTTCTTACCCCTCTTTGCTTTGGCTGCCATAGTCAGTCTCCATGTCGGGTTAGTCCGGGGTCGAGTATATACACGAAATGAATATTGACAAGCAAGAGCGCGTGTGAGCGCGCATCCATCGCGCGCGCACTCGCGATCATTCGAGCGAGCGGATGAAGCGCCAGCTCGGAGCACTCACAGGCAGCACCGACAGGCGATTGCCGCGCTTGAGCAGTTGCAGGTCGCGCAATTTTCCCGCCGCGTGCGCGCGCAACTCCTCGAGAGTCACGATGCGCTTGAGTTTGCGCTCGAGTTTGACGTCCACCATGAACCAGCGCGGTGCGGCCGGGTCGCTCTCAGGATCGTAGTGGTGGTGCCCGCGCTCAAAGGCGGTGGGATCCGGGTATCCCGCGCGCACGATCTTCACGATGCCGGCGATGCCCGGCACTTCGCAGCTCGAGTGATAGAGGAACGCCTCGTCACCGACTTTCATCTCGTCTCTCAGGAAGTTGCGCGCCTGGTAGTTGCGCACGCCGTCCCACGCGCTGCGCTTGCCGGGTGCACGTGCCAGGTCATCGATGCTGAACGAGGACGGTTCCGTCTTGAGCAACCAGTAAGCCATGCGAGCTGCCTATTGCGGCCCCGTAAAGCGCGTGATGACGGTGTCGGTGATGACTGCTGCGAGCGGCACGTCCCAGGGTTGCGCGGGCAGTTCGTCGACGCGTTGCCAATGATAGGCGAGACCAACGAGCAGGGGCTTGCGCCAGGCGCGTCGTGCGTGCAGATGCGCGAATGCACGATCGTAGAAGCCGGCACCCGAACCCAGTCGCTCGCCCGTAGGCCCGTATGCGACCACGGGCAGGAGCACGAGGTCGAGCCAGCGCGCGGGCACCATGGCATACCGCCCGGTGTGCGGCTCCGGCGTGCCGAAGCGGCTCGAACGCAGCGGCTCGGTGAGCGGCACGAACCACATCGTAGCGCCGCGATGCGAGCGAATGACGGGCACGAAGACCTGGCAGCCGTGGCGACGTGCGAGCGCGATGATGGGCCTGGTGTCGAGCTCACCGTTCACGGCCAGGTAGACGCCGACGCGCATGCCCGGGCGCAACAGGCGTGCGGCATTGAGCTGATTGCGGACCGCGAGCGCGGCCTGCCGGCGCGCGTGCGCCGTGAGCGCCCTGCGGCGCCGTCGCATCTCACGACGCGTCTTGTCGCGCACGGATTCGCTCAAGACTGGAGGCGCCACCCGCCTGTGCCGTTAGCGGCCGTTGCTCTCGGACCAGAGCAACAAGTGGGGCGAACTGCCGACACTTAAGGCTTTCCGCACCGGGCGGACATGCACAATGCTGTCTGCAAGCCGTGGCCCCAAGGGTTTCAACATTAGGGTCGAGAGGTTTCCCGGCCCCTATCGAACACCGCAGGCGGCGCCAAACTGTCAAACCGCGGGCCGGCATCGAGCCGGCGCGTCATATCTCGAGCTGCGTGCCCCTCGTGAGCGCGGCCTCGAGCCGATCGTTGAGTCGCTTGAGCCGCACGCCGAGATCGCCCGCCACACCGTCGCCCTTGCCACGGGTCTTGAGCAACTCGTTGGCGAGGTTGAGCGCGGCCATGACCGCGATGCGGTCGAGCCCGACGACTTTGCCGCTGTCGCGGATCTCACGCATCTTGCCGTTGAGCAATTCCGCCGAATCGAGCAGATCGGCGCGTTCCTCGTGCGAGCAAGCAACAAAATACTCTTTCTCCAGAATTCGGACGCTCACCCGTGCCGACTCACTCATGTACCGTGCTCCATCGCCTTCAGCCGCCCGATCATGGCTTCGACGCGTGCGCGCACCTGCTCGTTCTTCTGCAGCAACGTGGCGCGTTCGGCGGAGAGCGCGTCCTGCCTCTGGCGCAAAGCCCTGTTCTCGTCCTTGAGTTCGCGGACGGCCGAGACCAGGTCGTCGATGCGCTTTTCCAGCCGTTTCAGTTCCGCTTCCGCGGACGGTCTGTTGGAGGCGTCATTCATGCGGGAAATATAGAACCCGCGTGCAGGTGGGTCAATCGATGTCGGGCAACTCTGCGCCGGTATCGCGGGCGCGACCGGTCTCCGCGACCTTCTGGCCAGGCGCGAGCGAGGTGCTACGATATGTCCGCCCGTCACGTACACGCGCCCCATGCTCAGCGTCGCATTTCCACGGCTCGAGGACACACTCGCGGAAGCGGGTGGCACGGCCGATGCTGCCGAGGCCCACGGCACGCTGAGCGGCACGCTGTGCGCCGGCTCGACGGTGGCCCTCGATGACTGGCTGGATGAGTTGCTGCACGATCCGGCGGGTCATTGCGGCGAATGCCGCGCGGTGTTCGAGACCGTTTTCAGCGAAACCACGCAATCGCTCGGCGGCGGTGCGATGGAGTTCACGCCGCTCCTGCCCGACGACGGCGAGCCGCTCGCGGAACGCACCAAGGCCCTCGCGCACTGGTGCCAGGGTTTCCTCTACGGGCTGGGAACCGGGCGGCTCAATTCGATCGATGAGCTTCCGGGTGAAGTCGGCGAGGCGGTGCATGATCTGACCGAGATCAGCCGCGCCACGCCGGGCGAGGAAGATCCCACCGAGGATGACGAGCAGGCCTATGCCGAGTTGGTCGAATACGTGCGGGTGTCCGTGCAACTCATCTATGACGAACTCGAACCCCTGCGGGCGGCCGTGCGACCGGCGTCACCGCACATTCACTGAATCGATCGGGCGCGCGCCATGAACCGCGACGAATTCGCCCGGCGGCGGCGCCAGCTGATGCGCATGATGGGGCGGGAATCGATCGCGATCCTGCCGGCCGCGCCGGTGCGTCATCGCAACAACGACGTGGAGTACCCCTATCGCCAGGACAGCGACTTCTATTATCTGACCGGCTTTGCGGAACCCGAGTCCGTGGCGGTGCTGATGCCGGGGCGGCCGCAGGCCGAGTACGTGCTGTTCGTGCGCGACCGCGATGCCGGCCGCGAAGTCTGGGATGGAGCACGCGCCGGCCCCGACGGAGCGACCCGCTCCTACGGCGCGAACGATGCGTTTCCGGTCACGGACATCGACGAGATCCTCCCCGGGCTCCTCGAGAACCGCAGCCGGGTCTATTACACGATGGGCGTGCATCACGACTTCGACCAGCGCGTCGTCGGCTGGGTGAACACGCTGCGCGCCCAGGCACGCCAGGGCGTACAGACCGCGCACGAATTCGTGGCGCTCGATCACCTGTTGCACGACATGCGTCTCTACAAGAGCCGGCCCGAGTTCGACACGCTGCGGCGCGCCGCGCAGATCGCCGCCCGCGCGCACGTGCGCGCGATGCGCAGTTGTCGCCCGGGCCTCATGGAGTACCAGGTCGAAGCGGAGCTCCTGCACGAGTTCCGCCGGCACAACGCCGAGACCTCCTACCTGCCGATCGTCGGTGCGGGCCGCAACACCTGCGTGCTCCACTACCGCAACAACAACGGCGAGCTCAAGGACGGCGATCTGCTGCTGATCGATGCGGGCTGCGAATTCGACTACTACGCCTCCGACATCACGCGCACTTTCCCGGTGAACGGGCGTTACACGCCCGAGCAACGGGCCATCTACGAGCTGGTGTTGCTGGCGCAGGCCGCGGCACTCGCCAAGATTCGTCCCGGTAATCACTGGAACGATCCGCACGACGCGGCGGTGCGCACCATCACGCAGGGGTTGGTCAAGCTTGGATTGCTCAAGGGTAAGGTGCCGGCGCTCATTCGCAGCCAGGCCTACAAACAATTCTTCATGCATCGCACCGGGCACTGGCTCGGCATGGACGTGCACGATGTCGGCGACTACAAGGTCGGCGGCGAATGGCGCGTGCTCGAGCCCGGCATGGCGATGACGGTGGAGCCGGGCATCTACATTCCCGCGGGCAGCAAGGGCGTGGCGCGGCGCTGGTGGAATATCGGCGTGCGCATCGAGGACGACGTGGTCGTGACGCGCGGCGCAGCCGACGTGCTGACGCGGCAGCTGCCCAAGGACCCCGACGAAATCGAACGGCTGATGCAGGCCGCGTGATGAGCGATTCGTTCGACGTCGCCATCGTCGGCGGCGGCATGGTGGGCGCGAGTCTCGCCGCGGCTCTCACACCGCTCGGGCTGCGGGTCGCGCTGGTCGAGTCGGTGCCGCTGCAATCCGAGTCGCAGCCGAGCTTCGATGAGCGCACCACGGCGCTTTCGAATGGCAGCCGGCGCATCCTTAACAGCATGGGCGTGTGGGACGCCGTGGCTCCGGAAGCAGCGCCGATCCGCCGCATCCACGTCTCCGACCAGGGCCGCTTCGGTTTCGCGCGCATCGATGCGGCGGAGGAGGGCGTCGCGGCGCTCGGCTTCGTGCTCGCCAACCGCGTGCTCGGAGCGGCGCTCTGGGAGCGGCTCGCAGGTGATCCCGCGATCACGATCTTCTGTCCGGCACGTGTCGATGAGATCACCGCCAGTCCTGAGACGGTCACTTTGCAGGTCGAAGCCGACGAGCAACCACCCCGCACGTTGCGCGCGCGCCTCCTGGTTGCAGCCGACGGCGCCAATTCCGGCATCCGCAAGGCGCTCGGCATCGAGGCCACGCGCTGGGACTACGAGCAGACCGCCATCATCACCAACGTCGCGACGCGCAAGTTTCATGACCACGTCGCCTACGAGCGCTTCACGAACACCGGACCGCTCGCGGTGTTGCCGCTCGCCGATGGCCGCTGCACGGTGGTGTGGACGCTTGCGCCCGAGGTCGCACAGGCAACGCT
Organism: Steroidobacteraceae bacterium; assembly: GCA_035455565.1. Taxonomy (GTDB): domain Bacteria; phylum Pseudomonadota; class Gammaproteobacteria; order Steroidobacterales; family Steroidobacteraceae; genus DATBVX01. The sequence goes on from DATIEU010000410.1 coordinate 6,276, forward strand.
GCAGCTCGACGATGCGACCTTCCTGGCCCGGCTCCAGGAACGCTTCGGTTTCCGCCTGGGCCGGTTCACGCGCGTCGGTCGGCGTCATGCCTATCCGCTTGCGCTCACACGGGCCGAGGAGCGCGTCGGGAAGCGCGTCGTGATCATCGGCAATGCTGCGCAGGGGCTGCACCCGATCGCCGGACAGGGCTTCAACCTGGGGCTGCGCGATGTGGCGACGCTCGCCGAGGTCATCGCGGATTCACCAGCGACACTCGGCGACGAGGCCATGCTGGCGCGTTACGACGAGTGGCGGCGCACCGATCGCCGCGGCGTGATCGCCTTCACCGATGGCCTGGTGCGCCTCTTCGGCAACCCGCTCGGCTCCGTGAAGGTGGCGCGCGACCTGGGCCTGCTGCTTTTCGACGTGCTGCCGCCCGCCAAGAGTGCGTTGTCGGCTCTCAGCATGGGCATCACCGGGAAACTGCCGCGCCTCGCCCGCGGAGTGCCGCTCACGTGAGTGCGAACGCGAACGCGGATGTCGTCATCATCGGTGGCGGCATGGTGGGCGCGTGCCTTGCGGCGCTCCTCGCGCGACGTGGCGTGGTGCCGGCCGAGCGACTCGTGCTCGTCGAGTCGCGCCTGCCATCGCGTCCTGGCACGGACGCGGAGATCGACCTGCGCGTATCCGCCGTGTCACGTGCCAGCGAGCGCATCCTGCGAGCTTGTGGCGCATGGGCGCCGATCAACAGCGCACGCACCTGCGCATACCAGCGCATGTGTGTGTGGGACGAGTCTGCGCGCCCAGGTGAGACCGGGGCAATCGAGTTCGATTGCGCCTCGCTGGGCGAGCCCAGCCTCGGTCATATCGTCGAGAATCGCCGCATCCAGTGGGAACTGTTGCAACAGGCGCGCGCCGCCGGCGTGCGCGTCGTGCAATCAGAAGTCCGGGGACTCGAGCGCACCACTCGCGGCCTGGGCGTCGAGCTGGCAGACGGCCTGCGCATCGAGGCGGCGCTGGTGGCGGCCGCGGACGGCGCGGACTCGCCGGCAAGGCGGCTGATGGGAATTGGAACGCGTCGTCACGCGCACGACCAGCAGGCCGTGGTGAGTCATATCACCACCGAGGAATCGCATCGTTCAACGGCGTGGCAGCGCTTCCTGGCCACCGGACCGATTGCGCTCCTGCCCTTGCACGACGGACGCTCATCGATCGTATGGACCACCACGCCGCACGCCGCGGCGGGCCTGCTGGCGATGGGCGAAGACGAATTCTGCGCGGCGGTCGAGCGTGCCTCGGACGCCGTGTTGGGGCGGGTAACCCGCTGCGGTCCACGCGCCTCGTTCCCGTTACAGAGCAGCTACGCGCAGTCCTACGTCGAATCGCGGTTTGCCCTGGTGGGCGATGCTGCCCATTCCGTACATCCATTGGCCGGGCAGGGCGTCAACCTCGGGTTTCTCGATTGCGCCGCGCTGGCCCAGGTCATCGGCGAGGCGCGGGAGAAGGGCGACGATGCGGGCGATCTGCGCGGTTTGCGCCGCTATGAGCGCTGGCGCAAGGGGGAGAACCTCCTGATGCTCGCGGCACTCGATGGGCTCAACCGGCTCTTCTCCAATGCCGACCCGACGGTGGGGGCAATACGCCGCACAGCACTGACACTTGTGAACCGCGCCGAACCGGTGAAAACTGTCTTCATGAAGCGGGCCATGGGCCTTGCCGGCGATCTGCCACGGCTCGCGCTTGTCGACGGTTGAAGAATCTACAAATGAATACCGTCCCCAGGCCGGGTGCCAGTTCCTATCGGCGCGCGTTCGCCGAGCTCATGGCGCGCGCTGGGGTCACGGTCGATGGCACCCAGCCGTGGGACCTGCGAGTGCACGACGAGCGCATGTTCCGGCGCGTGCTCGCGCAGGGCTTCCTCGGCGCCGGCGAGTCGTACATGGACGGCTGGTGGGATTGCGAGCGGCTGGACGAGATGCTGTACCGCGTCCTCCAGGCCCGGATCGATTCGGACCTGCCTTCGTTGCGCCAGGCGTTCGCGGGATTGCGCGCGCGGCTCCTCAATCCACAGTCGCCGCGCCGCTCGTTCACGGTCGGCGAGCAGCACTACGACATTGGCGATGACCTGTACGAGCGCATGCTCGATGCGCGCATGATCTACAGCTGCGCCTACTGGCGCGCGGCCAAAGATCTCGAGGCCGCGCAGGAAGCGAAGCTCGACCTGGTGTGCCGCAAGCTCGGGCTCGAGTCCGGCATGCGGGTCCTCGACATCGGCTGTGGCTGGGGCGGGGCGGCTCAGTTCGCGGCCCAGCGCTACGGCGTCAATGTCACCGGCATCACCATCTCGCGCCACCAGGCGGAAGCCGCGCGCGAGCGCTGTCGCGGCCTGCCGGTGAACGTCCTGCTCGAGGACTATCGCAGCCTCACCGGGCAATTCGACCGGATCTTTTCGCTCGGCATGTTCGAGCACGTCGGCGTGCGTAATTACCGCACCTATTTCGAAACGGTGCGCCGCCTGCTGGCGCGCGACGGGCTCTTCCTGCTGCACACCATCGGCAGCAACGTTTCGGTGACTGCCAACGATCCCTGGATCGAGCGTTATATTTTCCCGAATTCGATGCTGCCCTCGATGGCGCAGATCACGCAGGCCGCCGAGGGCTCGTGGGTGATCGAGGACTGGCACAACTTTGGCGTCGACTACGATCGCACACTCCTTTGCTGGCATGAGCGTTTCGAACGGCGCTGGCCGGAGATCGCTGCCAAATATGCCGAGCGCTTCCGGCGCATGTGGCGCTTCTGGCTGCTCAGCTCCGCGGCGGCTTTTCGTGCGCGCAGCAACCAGCTCTGGCAGATCGTCATGTCTCCCCATGGAGTGCCCGGCGGCTACATCGAGGTTCGTTGATGCACGGCTTCGTGCAGCCTGCGCCGACGCTCGGTAACGAATACCTCGCCGATTCCGTGCTGCGTTCCTACCTGGCGCGTCACCTTCCGCAGGTGACGCGGAACGCGTTCGAGCCGCAACTGACTGCCATGGGTGCGCTCGCAGGCGGCGAGCTCTACGGCGAACAGCTGGCGGATCGCCTGAATGAGCCGCGCCTCACGCAATGGGATGCGTGGGGCAACCGCGTCGATCGCATCGAGCTCACGGCGTTGTGGCGCCGGGCCGAGCAAATTGCACTCGAGTACGGGCTCAACGCGATTCCGTACGAGCGACGCGACGGCCGGTACTCACGCACTCACCAGTTCGCGCTGGTGTACCTCTTTCATGCCTCGAGCGACGTCTACACCTGTCCGTTGGCGATGACCGACGGCGCGGCGCGCACGCTTCTCGAAGCCAACAACCGCTCACTCATCGCACGCGCGGTTCCGCATCTCACCAGCCGCGACCCCGGCTATTTCTGGACCAGCGGGCAGTGGATGACGGAAGCGAGCGGTGGCTCGGACGTCGGCGCGAGTCTCACGACGGCGCGACGCGACGCGGACGGTTTGTGGCGGTTGTATGGCAAGAAATGGTTCACCTCGGCGGCAACGTCGCAGATGGCGCTCACGCTCGCGCGCCCGGAGGGCAACGGTCCCGGTGGCAGCGGGCTCGCGCTGTTCTACGTGGAGACACGCGATGCCGAGGGCCGGCTCCAGGGCATCCGCATCGAGCGTCTCAAGGACAAGCTCGGTACGCGCAAGGTGCCCACCGCGGAGCTCACGCTCGAGGGCACGCCCGCCGAGCTCGTGGCGGGCACTTCGCAGGGCACTCGCGACATCGAGCCGATGCTCAGGATCACGCGTGTCTGGAACAGCGTGTGCGCGTGCTCCTTCATGCGGCGTGGCATCGCGCTGGCGACGGACTACGCGTGCCGGCGCCGTGCGTTCGGCGCGCCGCTCATCGACCAGCCCTTGCATCGCGACACGCTCGCAACGCTCGCGGCGGAGCTCGCGGGTGCCTTGCATCTCACGTTCGAGGTAGTGGACCTGCTCGGACGCGAGGAATGTGGGGAGCTCGACGAGAAAGGTCGGCACCTCCTCCGTCTGTTGCTCCCGATCACCAAGCTCGTGACCGGCAAGCAATCGGTGGCGGTCGCGAGCGAAGTGCTGGAGGCCTTCGGCGGTGCGGGTTATATCGAGGACACGGGTCTGCCGGTGCTGTTGCGTGACAGCCAGGTCCTGCCCATCTGGGAAGGCACCACCAATGTGCTGTCGCTCGATGCCTTGCTGCGCACCGATCTCGAGCACGGCATGAAGGCGCTCGCCGATCGCGTCGGCCTTGCCCTGGATGCGGCACGCGAGCCGCGGCTGGCTTCAGCCGTCGCGACGGCCCGCGATTGGCTCGAGGGTGCCACCCAGTGGCTCGCCACCCGCCGCGATCGCGTCGAGTTGCAGGCGGGTGCGCGCCGGTTTGCGATGGCGCTCGGCCGCAGCGTCCAGCTCGCGCTGCTCTGTGAGCATGCACAGTGGGCACTGGCCGACGAAAAGACCACGCGCGCGCTCGCACTCGCGCGCCGCTTCAGCCGCGTTCCGCTGGCAAACATGGAGAGCGTGCCCGCCGCGGAGAACGGCGAGCTATTCGGCGACTGCGCGGATCAGTAGATCCGGAACAGGTGAAAGTCGCCCGAGTAGTTGTCCTGGAAATCCGGGAACACGCGGCGCCTGGCAAAACGATCCGCCAGCAGCGCATCGGTCTCGAACGGCGACAGGAGCCGCTCGGCCTCACGGAGCCGCGGTCGTCCCGCGAGATGCGGATTCGGCCGCGCACTCGCTTCCGGATTCTGTAAAACGCGCAACAGATCGCGCATGGCTACCTCGACAAGAACACGCGGCCACGCTACGCCAGCGGTGTCGCCAAAAAGGTGCACCACCGCAAGTTTCGCAGTGCACATTTCCGAAGTGCGAGATGGCTCACCGATCCGGCGCATGACTCCGGCCGTCGGAGGCGGCGAACAGCCGGTCTTTATGCAGCGCCAGTCAGCCGGTCGATCTTGGCTGCGCAGATGAAGTCGTTCTCCGACAGGCCCTTGATGGCGTGCGTGGTGAAGCGCACGTTGCAGTAGTTGTAGCCGAGTTCGAGATCGGGGTGATGGTCCTCGGCATTGGCGATGTAGGCGATGCCGTTGACGAAAGTCATCGTGCGATAGAAATCCTTGAAGCGATATTCGTGACGGATCTGTCGCGCGTCATCGCCCAGCGTCCAGCCGGGTGCGAGTTTCTTGAGGTACTTTTCGGCTTCGGCACGGGTGAGCGGCTGCACGCCGCCCTCGCACGGCACACATTTCCGCTCGCTCAACTCGCTCATGTCGCACTCCTGCGCGAATAATGACGCTCGACGTATTCCTCGACGAGCTTCTGGAATTCCTCGGCGATGCGCTCGCCCTTGAGCGTCACCGTCTTTTCGCCGTCCACGTAGACCGGCGCCACCGGGCGTTCGCCGGTGCCCGGCAGACTGATGCCGATGTTGGCGTGCTTGCTCTCGCCAGGCCCATTGACCACGCAGCCCATCACCGCCACCGTCATGTCCTCGACGCCCGCGTGCGTGCGGCGCCATTCCGGCATCTTGTGGCGGATGTAACCCTGGATGTCCTGGGCGAGCTGCTGGAAGTAGGTGCTCGTCGTACGCCCGCACCCGGGGCAGGCGATGACCATCGGCATGAACGAGCGCAGTCCCATGGTCTGCAGGATTTCCTGCGCCACGATCACCTCGGTGGTGCGATCGCCATCGGGCTCGGGCGTGAGCGACACGCGAATCGTGTCGCCGATGCCCTCCTGCAAGAGCACGGCCATGGCGGCGGTCGACGCGACGATACCCTTCGAGCCCAGCCCCGCTTCGGTCAGACCGAGGTGCAACGGATACTCGCAACGCGAGGCGAGCGTTCGGTAGACGGCGATCAGGTCCTGCACGCCGCTCACTTTGGCGCTGATGACG
>DATIEU010000411.1:0-3618 GCA_035455565.1 Steroidobacteraceae bacterium
CAGGCGCGGACAGTCCCGGTGTCGTGGGCGTCAAGCAGGCGGATCTCTCGGTGGGGGAGAACTTCCAGCAGGCGACCGTGACGGTACGCCGCATGGGTGGCGACAGTGGCCGTATCAGCGTGGCCTATCAAACGGTGGCAAACGACTGGGACCCGGCGGCGGCTGGCGCGGACTACACCGAGGTGAGTGGTCGCCTGACCTGGGAGGATGGTGATGCCACGGAGCGGCAGATCGCCATACCGATTCTGCAGGACACCCGGATGGAGGCCTCGGAGTGGTTCGTATTAGAGCTGGAAGACGTGCAAGGGAGCGCGGGAATGGGAACGCGTATCGCCAGGGTGGAGATCATGGACGACGAGCCGCCAGTTGTTACTCAACCTTCACCGGGCGCGGCGAGACGGGGTGGAGGAGCACTCGGATTCCTGTCACTGCTGCTGCTCGGCGTGGGCCGCTTCCTGCGGTTCCCGAGGCGGCCTTCGGGCTAGCGCAGCAGGTCGAGCAGGCTCTTGGGGTGCATCAGGGAGGGATTGAGCGCATCGCCGAACTTGGCATCGCCCCAGCTGCGGATGTCGAGGTCGACCGCATAAACCGCCGAGGTCGGCAGCTCGCCGAGTTCCGAGTCGTTGCTTAGCGCCTGCGCGAACTCGCTCAACCCCGGGTTGTGACCGACTAGCATGAGGTGGCGCACGCGTGAACCAATGCCGCGGACCACCTCCAGGATTTCCTTGGGTTGCGCGAGGTATAGCCGCTCGTCACTCTTCAAGCGTCGTGGCGGGTAGTTGAGCGCGCGCGCAAACAGGCGCGCCGTTTCGAGCGCGCGCACCGCGGGACTCGTCAGCAACAGATCAACACGCACCTGCTGCGCGGCGAGCAGCTCCGCCATCTGCGGCGCTTCCTTCTGCCCGCGGCGATTGAGCGGGCGGTCGAAATCCTTGAGGTCGGAGTTCTTCCAGTCCGACTTCGCATGTCGCACCAGCGTGAGGCGTCTCATGGCTCGGCCCGGATCCACAATCGGCCGCGGTCGATGCGAACGCCGAACGTGCGCACCGGCTCGTAGGCGGGCGGCGCCAGCACTTCGCCGGTGCGCAGCGAGAAGCGCGCGCCATGACGCGGGCACATGATTTCGTGATCCTCCACCAGGCCACCGGTGAGCGTCTCGCCGTCGTGCGTGCAGACGTCCTGGATCGCGAAGTGCTCGCCCTCGATGTTGAACACCGCGACGGGTGTGTCGTCCACGTCGAAAATGCGCCGTTCGCCGGGCGGGACGGCATCCGCGGGGGCGATATCGAGCCAGCGCTCGCTCACATCATCCCCGTCTGCAGGCGGGCCGCTTCGGACATCATCGACTGGTTCCACGGCGGGTCGAACACCAGCTCCACCTGCGCTTCCTTGACCGTGGGAATCAACTCCACCTTCTCCTTGACGTCCTGCACCAGGATCTCGCCCATGCCGCAACCCGGCGCCGTCAGCGTCATCTTCACGCGCACCGTGCGCGTCCCGTCGGGGTTGCGATCGATGACGCACTCATAGATGAGGCCGAGATCGACGATGTTGATGGGAATCTCGGGGTCATAGCAGGTGCGCATCTGCTGCCACACGAGGTTCTTCACGTCCTCGTCGGTGGCGTCCGGAGGGACCTCCGGCAACCTCACCGGCGTCTTGCCGATCGCATCGGCGTCCTCGCCCGCGATGCGGAACAGGTTGCCCTCGATATAGACCGTGAAGCTGCCGCCGAGCGCCTGCGTGATGTAGCCCGCCTGACCCTGGCGCAGCGTGACGTTGATGCCCGCGGGAATCACCACCGCCTTGACATCGCGTTCGACGACGACCGGTTCGTTTTCGTAGCCGCGCATTATTCGGTCGACACCGGTTGTGCCTGGTTGGCGAAGGCCGCGTTCAACGTGTGCCAGCAGAGGCTCGCGCACTTGACGCGCACCGGGAACTCGCGCACGCCGGCGAGAGCCGCGAGCTTGCCGAGATCGATGGCGGGCACGTGGTCCGCGCGCGTCAGCAGTCCGTGCACGGCGTCGAAATAGCGCTGTGCGTCCGCGCGCGTGCGTCCCTTGAGCGCTTCGGTCATCAGCGACGCCGAGGCGACCGAGATCGCGCAACCCTTGCCCTCGAAGCGCAGGTCACGAATGCGATCGCCGTCGAGCGCGAGGTACAGGTCGAGCCGGTCACCGCACAGTGGATTGAACCCCTCCGCATGCGCGTCGGCCGGCTCGAGCCGGCCGAAATTCCGCGGGCTACGGTTGTGATCGATGATGACATCGCGGTAGAGGTCCTTCAGGTCCATCAGCCGAACACCTCGCGCGCCTTGCCGAGCGCCGCGGCCAGCCGGTCCACTTCGGCGCGCGTGTTGTAGAAAGCAAGCGAAGCGCGCGCCGTCGCCGGCACGCCGAAGAAATCCATCACCGGCATGGCGCAGTGATGGCCGGTGCGAATCGCGATGCCCTCGCTATCGAGGATGGTGCCGAGGTCGTGTGCGTGGATGCCGTCCAGCACGAAGGAGAGCACGGCGGCCTTGTGGCGCGCGGTGCCGATCAGTCGCAGCCCGGGCACGGCGCTCAGCTTCTGCGTCGCGTACTCGAGCAGGTCGTGCTCGTACTGCTCGATCCGATCGAGCCCGAGAGCCTCGAGGTAGTCGATGGCTGCACCTAGACCCACGGCGCCGGCAATATTGGGCGTGCCCGCCTCGAACTTGTACGGCAGGCTGTTGTAGCTCGTGCCCTCGAAGCTCACCTTGAGGATCATGTCGCCGCCGCCTTGCCATGGCGGCATCGCCTCCAGCAGCGACTCGCGGCCGTAGAGCACGCCTATGCCGGTGGGCGCGAACATCTTGTGGCCCGAGAACGCGTAGAAGTCGCAATCGAGTGCCCGCACATCGACGCGCATGTGCGGCACCGCCTGGGCGCCATCGAGCAGCACGGGCACACCGCGCGCGTGGGCGAGGGCGATCATCTCGCGCACCGGCAGCACCGTGCCGAGCGCATTCGAGACATGCGCCACCGCCACCATGCGCGTCTTCGCGGACAGGAGCGACTCGAACTCGCCGAGCTCGACTTCGCCCGCCGCGTTGATCGGGGTGACTCTGAGGCGCGCGCCGGTCTGCTCGCACAGCAGTTGCCACGGGACGATGTTCGAGTGGTGCTCGAGCCAGGTGATGAGGATCTCGTCGCCAGGCTCGAGTCGCGGGCGCGCGAAAGCCTGCGCCACCAGGTTGATGCCCTCGGTCGTCCCGCGCACGAAGATCACTTCGCGCGTGGTGGCCGCATTGATGAAGGCGCGCGCGCGCTCGCGAGCGGACTCGAAAGCCTCGGTCGCGCGCTGGCTCAGCGTGTGTACGCCACGGTGCACGTTGGCGTGAATCTCGGCGTAGTAATGCGCCTCGGCATCGATCACCGCCTGCGGGCGCTGCGCCGAGGCAGCGTTGTCGAGGTACACGAGCGGTCGGCCGTTGATCTCGCGCGCCAGGATCGGGAAATCGCGCCGCACGCGCTCGACGTCGAAAGGCAATGCAGCGCCCGTGGGCTTCGCAGGAGACAGACGCGCGCTCATGGGAACTCTCTGAGCGAGGCGTCGTCGGGGAGTGCTCTGGTAATGCGCCTTTCGAGCTCG
>DATIEU010000412.1:0-12098 GCA_035455565.1 Steroidobacteraceae bacterium
GAGAATGCCCTGACCCGCGAGAGCGAATTCCGGGCCTATCTCCCCGATGCGCGTTCCGACAAGGAGTTGCGCGACCGCCTGGCTCGCCTGGCGGACAGAGTAAGAGCCGTGCTCACTTCCTCCGCCTTCGCGATCGATGTACTGAATCACCAGCGCGGCCTGGCACGCACGCAGCCGAACTATGCCTTGCCGGTGCAGCAGCCGCCGGCCTGGTACTCGGTGGCGCGCCGCGCGCAGGTCGTGCGTCGCGACCAGGGTTTCGCGGTGGTATTCGACGGCGGCGAGCTGCCGCTCGGCGCAACGTATCCCACCGTCGAGTGGCTGCTGAAGCAGCGCATGTTCTCCGTGGACGATGCGCTCGCGCGCCAACCCGGCGTGGATCACGCAACGCTGCAGGCGGATCTCGAACGCCTCTTGCGCGCCGGCATCATCGTCGTCACGGAAATGCGTCAATAAGATAATGAGTCGGTACCTCGACCGGCGCACGTTCGTTGCTGCTTCCGCCCTGAGTGCCTGGATACTCCCGGGTTGGGCGCGGTTGAGTCTTGCGGCAGCCGCCGACGCGGCCGCCCAGGGCGGGCGCATTGTCGCAACGCCCTTCCCGCTATCACAGGTAGGGCTTCGTCCGGGCGTGGCGCACGATCAGCTGCAGATCAATCGGCGCCATCTGCTCAACTACGATCCCGAGCGCCTGCTGCACATGTTTCGCGTGACGGCGGGACTGCCGACCTCGGCGCAACCGCTGGGCGGATGGGAAGCGCCCGAGAACGAGTTGCGCGGGCATTTCACCGGCCACTACCTGTCGGCGTGCGCCCTGCTCCACGCACATACGGCCGACGCCGCCGTCAAGACTCGCGGCGATGCAATGGTCGCCGAGCTGGCCAAGTGCCAGGCAGCCATCGGCAGCGGCTACCTGAGCGCATTTCCGGAGGATCTCTTCGACCGGTTGCTGGCGAACAAGCCCGCGTGGGCGCCTTTCTACACGCTGCACAAGATCATGGCGGGGATGCTCGACATGCACGTGCTCACCGGGAATCGCCAGGCACTCGAGGTCCTCGAGGGCATGACGCGCTGGACGGCGGCCTGGGTGCGCCCGATCAACGACGATGCCATGGCGCGCATTCTCGAGCGCGAATACGGCGGGATGAACGAAGTGCTGTACAACCTCGGCGCCCTGACAGGCAACGAACGATGGCTCGAGGTGGCGCAGCGCTTCAACCGCGAACGCATCTTCGCGCCGCTCGCTGCTGGTCGCGATGAGTTGCAGGGACTGCACGTCAACACGACCATTCCGCAAGTCATCGGCGCGGCGCGCGGCTACGAGATCACGGGCGATCGGCACTTGCACGACAGTGCGCAGTACTTCTGGCACACCGTCACGGAACGGCGCACGTACTGCACCGGCGGCACGAGCAACGGCGAGTCGTGGAATTCGCCGCCCGGAATGCTGGCGAAGGAGTTGTCGGGTTACACGCAGGAGTGCTGCGTCACCTACAACATGCAGAAGCTCACACGCCACCTCTTCGGCTGGACGGCGGACGCCCGGCTCGCCGACTACTACGAGCGCGCCTACTACAACGGCATCCTCGGCGTGCAACACCCGGCGGACGGCAACAAGCTCTATTACGTCCCGCTGCAAAGCGGCTACTGGAAGCTGTTCGGCACGCCCATGAAGGATTTCTGGTGTTGCACGGGCAGCATGGCCGAAGCCTTCGCCAAGCTCGGCGACAGCATCTATTTCCACGACGACGATGGCATCTACGTCAACCTGTTTGTCGCCTCGGAGTTGCGCTGGCCGGAGAAAGGCGTGCGCCTCGTGCAGGACACGCAGTTCCCTCGCAACGAAAAAGTACGCATCTCCATGCAGACGGAAAAGCCGCTGCGCCTGCCACTGCGAATTCGCGTGCCGTACTGGGCCGAGGGCGCGTCGGCCGCACTCAACGGCCGTCGCATCGAAGGCTTTGCGAGTCCCGGAAGCTACTTCGTCCTCGATCGCACCTGGCGCAGCGGCGATCGCCTGGACCTGAATTTGCCGATGCGCCTGCACGTGGCCGCCATGCCGGACGATCCGAGCATTCAGGCCGTGCTGTTTGGGCCACTGGTGCTCGCCGGAAGGCTCGGCAGCGCGGGACTGACTGCGGGGAACCTCCGCGCCGAGCCGACCAAGCCACGCACGGTGCCCGAGTACAAGTCCGAGCCGATAGCGGCACCGAATATTCGCGCCGCATCGCTCGACGATCCACGCAGCTGGCTCGAACCCATCCCCGGACGGCCGCTCGAGTTTCGCTCGACAGGCCAGCAGACGCCGCTCACGCTCGTGCCGCTCAACCAGATCTTCGACGAGCGCTACGCGGTGTACTGGAAGGTCGAGAAGGCCTGAGGCGCCGGGAGCGGACTTTGGTGCCGGCGGCAGGAGTCGAACCCGCGACCAACGGTTTACAAAACCGCTGCTCTACCAACTGAGCTACGCCGGCATGGCGAGGCGCGCGATTCTAGCAAGGATGCGCCGGGACCGGGCTGCTCAGCCGGCTGCACCATCCGACGAGGGGCACGCCAGCACTTCCAGGCGCACGATGCGTCCGCTCTCGCTCTGCAGATCCGCCGGATTGATGAAGCCATCGGTGGACTTGAGATCGATGTCGATCCAGTAGACCGGGCCGCGCCGCGTGCGGTCGGCGATCGTGGGCGTGAAACCGAGTGCCCGGATTTCTTCCGCGCGCCGCTGCGCCCGCGCCGGCTCGCTGAACACGCCGAGGGAAATGTCGTTGGTCTGATCGGCGGACGGCATGATGTAGGCGTCCGAGATGCCGCGCCGTTTCAGCAGCGTCATGGCGCGTTGCGCCTCGTCGCGCGACGGCAGGTCATCGAGATAGACCCACAATCCGGCCCAGATGTCGCCTTCGGCGACGCGCGTGCGCGGCTCATAGTTCGCTTCGCGTAAGGTCGCGGAAGCTTGCGTCGTTTCGGACAGATCGCGGAAGGGGCCGATGCTCACGCAGCGCGCGACATTGTTGGTCAGCTCGCCGGTATTCACGCCGGGGTCTATTGCGGCCACGACCGTCGGGTCGGCTGGCGCCTCGCCCGGGGACGCAGCCTCTTCGCTCAGTGGCGCCTCGACCTCAGGAACGGCAGACGCCGGTTCGGCCGCGGGCGTGCTGTGCGCTTCGCTCGCCAATTGCAGGGTCGGCACTGCGACGCCGGGAGCTGCTGCCGGCGTGGCTTCGGAGCTGTGCCACTGTGTCCAGACGAAGGTCAGCACATTAGCCAGCACCAGTGCCAGAAACAGGCCTTTCATGAGCGCGATTGTACGCTCGCCCGGGAACTCGCGGCGCAGCCGCCCCAGACGGCGAGGCCCCGCAGTACCAGGTCGGGAATGACTTCCGCGGCCGTGGTCATGACGGCGCGAATGCGTTCCGCGTCGCCGCCCGTCAGGTAAACACTGGGCCGATCCCCTGAGCCTTCGCGCAGCAACTCAGCGACGCCGCGATCGGCGGCCGCCGCGATTGCGAACAATGCGCCGCTTTCGATGGCGCGCGCGGTGTCGCTCGCAAACATCCCCACGCGGTGATCCACCGTGCGCGGCGAGGACTTCCGTGACTTGCTGCCAAGGTCGCTGGTGCGGGCGACCAGTGACTCGACCATCATCCGGATGCCGGGAATGATGACGCCGCCGAGATGCAGGCCGCGCGCGTTCATTGCATCGATAGTGACCGCCGTGCCCGCGTCGATGACGCACGCCGCGTTGGCAGTCATGTGGCGCGCGGCGAGCAACGTGAGCCACCGATCGACACCATGCGACGAGGGTTGCGGATAGGCATTGGTCACGCCCGCGGCGCTCGCGGTCGTCGCGGCAAACTCGGGCGACACGTGCCAGTTGCGCTCCGCTTCGCGCCGAATGATCGCAGCCATCTCCTCGCCGGCAACATTCGAGACCAACAGTCGCGCCGGCCGAAAGCGTTCACGGAAAAGTTGCCGCGTCCAGGTATCCGGTGCGGCGTCGCGGTGCATGAGCGACTGCTGGGGCGTGAGGGTTGCGTCCAGCGCCTGCGCCCACTTGATGCGCGTGTTACCGATGTCGAGCAGGAGAATCATGCGCGCGTGGTTCTCATTCGCTGGGGCGCACGCTTACTTCACCGGAAATGAAACGCAGGATGCCGGCTGGCATCTCCAGGATCAGCGCGCCATCGGCATCGATGCCGCGCGCAATGCCACGATGCTGCTTGTCGCCAATGGATACGCGTATCTCTGACCCGTGCAGCGCATCGGCGTCCAGCCACGGCTGGACGAAGGGTAGCAGCCCCTCGCGCTGAAACCGCGCGAGCGCGACGATCAGTTCATCGATCAGCGCGGCGACCAGCACGTTCCGCGCGGGCGCTGCCGCGACCAGTGCTTCGCTCAGATCGGCCGGCTGAACACCGGTCGCGGCGATATTGCGCCGAGCGGCGGCGCTGAGGCGCACGTTGAGACCGATGCCAATGACGACATAGGCCGGGCCGCCCGCCTCCGCCCGCAGCTCGCACAGGATGCCGCCGAGCTTGCGATTCGCGAGCAGCACGTCGTTGGGCCACTTGAGACGAACATCGCGCGCACCGAACCGCCCGAGCGCACGCGTGACAGCGACACCAACCGCGAGACTGAGCGCGCTGAGTTGCTGGGGCGGCTCGGGGAACACCCATCCCATGGACAGACAAGCCGCGCCCCCGAAAGGGGCGATCCAGTCGCGCCCGCGTCGCCCGCGTCCGGCGGACTGATGCTCGGCCACGCATACGTCCACTTTTCCGGGCGGCAGGTCATCCACGGCCAGGAGCCGCGAATTGGTCGAATCGGTCTGCAGCAGGACCTCGAGCGAGCGCAGCTGCCGGCGACTGTCTGCCGACAACTGGCGCCTGATGCTCGTCGCATCGAGCAGATCGATCCCTTGCGCGAGGCGATAGCCGCGCTTGGGAACCTTGTGAAGCTCGAGTCCAAGCTTGCTGAAGGCCTGCAGATGCTTCCAGACCGCCGTGCGACTCACCCGCAGTGCCTGGGCCAGTCGCTCGCCCGAGTGAAACTCGCCATCCGCAAGCAGACCGATGAGTCGCTCACGCAACGCCGTGGATGCGGCAGTGCGCGTCATTGTCGCATTGCCCACGGACGGCGCATGCGATGTTCGCTCCCCTGGAGCATGCGGTCGATGTTGCTGCGATGGGTGAAGATCACGAACAGCGCGACGAGCACGCTAAAAGCGGTGAGCGCGGGCGGCAGCGGCGAATACGCCGCAAGCACGTACACGGGCAGTGCGAGACCGGCGCAGATGGTGGCGAGTCCAACGTATCCCGTCAGCAGGAGCACGATCAACCAGGCCGCCAGCACCGGGATGAGCAGGCTCGGCTGAATCCCGAGCAGAACGCCGACGAGCGTGGCGGCGCCTTTGCCGCCACGGAAGCCGTACCAGAGAGGGTAAACGTGGCCGAGAATCACCGCGGCCGCGCAAGCGATCGTCAGCCAGTCCCGCGAGACTGAGCTGTCGACGCCGACGCCGGGGATTGCGACTCCGGGCAACCAGCCACTCGCCAGGAAACCCTTGCCCACGTCGACGATCACGACCCCCAGCGCAAACAGCTTCCCCTGCGTCCGCAAGGCATTCGTGCCGCCCGCATTGCCGCTACCCAGCGAGCGGATGTCGACGCCGCCGCGGAGCTTGCCGACGATGAGACCGCCCATGAGCGAACCGAGCAGATAGCTCAGCAGCGATTTGATACCGAGTTCGAGCAAATGACCTCCGCAGCGGAATTCTAACTCAGCGGGCACGCCGGCCCGCCGTTGGTACTGAATCCGTGACGCTTCGGCCCTTCGTGGTTGTGCGGGTGGAACCTCGCCACTAGCATCGCGCCCCTTACTGGCGGCGCCCTGGCCATGGAGGCGTGATGTACCTGCTGTTCAGTCTGAGCGCGTCCGCAGCGATGCTCGCCCTGGTGGTTGCCGAGCCCGCGCCACTCACACCCTCCCGGGACAGCTATCCGATGCTGAGTCCCGACGGCGCGACACTGCTGTTTCAGTCGAACCGCGCCGGACACGAAGCGTTGTATCTCGCCGACGCGAACGGCGAGCACGTGCGCCTGTTCGTGGATACAGGTGACGATCCCTCGGTGGCCGTGTGGTCGCCGGATGGCAAGCGGATCGCCTTCGTGGCGTCAGTGCAGGGGCAGACGGAGGTGTTCGTCATGAACGCCGATGGCACCGGCCGTCGGCGCCTGACCGATCATCCGGGCGACGACTCGCATCCGCATTGGTCAGCCGACGGACGGCGTGTGTTTTTCAACTCGGCGCGGGCGACGCCGGACCCGAAAGCGGATTGGGCCAAGCAATGGCACAACGTGTTCAGTCTCGATGTCGGGAGCGGCGACCTGCGCCAGCACACCCACTGCCAGACGGTGTGCACTTACCCGGTCCCCTCTCCCGATGGCCGCCGCATCGCCTATCGCAAGATCATCGACTCAGCCGGATTCGACTGGGCGCTGCGCGGCATCGCGCGCAACAGTGAGGTGTTCGTTGCCGACCTCGATGGCCGCAATGAGATGAATCTGTCCGACCATGCCGCCTATGACGGCTGGCCGACGTGGTCTCCCGACGGACGCTGGATTGCGTTCAGCTCCAATCGAATCGGCCGACCGAATGCGGGCCAGTTGTTCGTCGTGCGGCCCGAAGGCGGAGAGTCGCACCAGATTACCGATGGCAGCGCCTCGTACTCGCAACACTCCTGGTCGGCAGACGGCAAGTTTCTGTACGCCAGTCGTTGCTGGGAGGCGCTCGACTGGTCGTGGGAATACGGACACCTGGTGCGAGTCCCGATCGACCTTGCGGCCCTGGAGGCGGGAGCACGCGCCGCATTGATCGGCGCAGCTCAGCCGCGTCGCGGCAGGTGAATCTCCGCGAGCATGCAGCGCACGCTCCCGCCGCCGTAGCGCTCGATCGTCGGTATCGAGACCGCGACCAGGCGGGCATGCCGTTCGAGTCGCGTGCGTTGTTCCTTCGTCAGCGATTCGAGCGCGCGCACCGACAGCACCAGCAACGGCTCACCCCGGCGGCTGCGCAACTCCAGCATGTTGCCCGCAAACGCGCTCATCTGTTCGAGCGTGATGTCGACGGTCTCGTGCCCCGTGTCGCCGATGATCCTGAGAATGGCCGCGCGGCGCGACTGGTCGCGTAGCGTCGCGGCACACAGCACCGCGAACGACTCGCCGACACACATCAATACATTCGTGTGATAGATGGGCACACCCTGGGCATCCACCGCATCGAAGCTCGCCACCTCGTAGTCGAGCTGCTGGGCGAAATCGCCGAGCGCGTCGAGATGCGTGCGCGGCGACAGGCACGCGTAAGCCAGCCGGTTTACGCGATCGAGCACCAGGCTTCCCGTGCCCTCGAGGTAGCGCTCGTCGTTTTCGTGCCCGGTGAGGTCGATGGTGCGGGTGATGCGAAAGCCATGCTCGCGCACCAGCGCGGCCAGGATGTCTTCGCGCCGCTCGAGCCTCCGGGTGCCCGCGAGCATGGGATAAAGCACCACTGTGCCGTCGGCATGAAAGCTCACCCAGTTGTTGGGAAACACCGCATCGGGCTTTTCCGGCTCCGGTGTGTCATCGACGATGCACACTTCGACGCCGGCGTTCGACAGCGCGAGCGCCAGCGCCTCGAATTCGGCGCGCGCGCCCTGCTGTGTGTCCGCGGACGGCACGCCAGTGTCCTGGAATTGAAAGCGGTTGGAAGCGGCGGTGACCGGATTTGATCCGAAGCGCGCCGGCCTGACCATCAGCACGCTGCTGGCGCACTGGGCTTCGTGCGGGGCGCCGGCGGACATCGTTCGACCCGGCCGCGACGCGGCTTCAGCCCGCGGCGACCTTCGCCAGCGCGACGATGTGCTCGCGTCCCGAGACGACCACGCCGCCCGGCTTTTCCATCGTCACGGCGAACATCACCGGCGCGTTGACCGCGATCTTGGCGTCGATCGGAATGATCACCTCGGTCTGTCCGGCGGGTATATCGAACACACCGCCGTCGATCGGGTAACGCTCATCCTGGTTGGCATCGAAGATCCACAGCTGATACTGGAACGTGCCGGGGTCGTTGGCCGCAAGTCCAGTGAAGCGCAGGTAACCCGTCTGCGTATCATTGTCCCAGACCACATCGCCGGCAACGCCTTGCGAAGCCGGATCGGCGGTGGACGACCATGCGCTCTGGATGACCGCAGGAACCTTGGCGAGCAAGGTCTCGCGCTCTTCCTGTGCGGTTGGCTCGGGTTTGATCGCCGGTTCCTGCGTTGTCACCACCGGAACCGTCGGTTCCGGCGCCAGGGTCTCGCGTAGCCGCGGCCACCAGCCGAGAATCGCGATCACGATCGAAGCTGCCGCGGCCAGCCACAGCCATTGCGGTTGCGAGCGCGCGGGCGCCGCCGCACGTCGTCGCGTGCGAATATCCGTCACCGGCGAGCCCGAGCCCGCCACGAGCTTGCGCCCGTCGGCTTCGACGCGGCGGCGCAGCTCGGCGGGCATCGGTCCATCATCGATGTTGCCCGCCAGCGCGACGGCGGCGGCCACGCGCTCGATGAGCTCCGGGTCCGCATCGCGATGGCTCGTCATGAGGCGCTGGAGCTCCGCCTTCTCGGCCGGGGCGAGCCCTTCGGTCGTCTGCTTGACGAGCAGGTCGACCAGACGTTCGTCTCGCAGGAACGTGGCGCTCATGACTGCACGCCTCCCGCGGCCTCGTCGACCACGACGTCCATCAGCTCGCGTACCTGGAGCAACCCGCGTCGCATGTTGGTCTTGACTGTACCCAGCGGCATGCCGGTGGCGGCCGCGATCTCCGAATGACTGAGTCCTGCCAGGATGCCGAGTTCCAGCACCTTCTGTTGATCCGGGCGCAATTTCGCGACCGCGCGCGCAGCGCGCTCGGCCTCCACGCAGACCTCGGCGCGCGTGCCGGGCTCCGCCCAGCCGATGACGTCGAGCGCATCCACGGATTCGCCACCCGGCTGGTGAGCGCCGCGGCGCATGCGATCGATCAGGCGCCGGCGCGCGATGGTGGTGACGAACACTTTCTCCGAGCCCTGCCGGGGATCAAAGCGGCCGGCGCTGCGCCACAGGTCGGTGAAGATCTCCTGTACCGCATCCTCGGCATCCGCCCTCGTCCGCGAGAGGCGCCGGGCCAGGGCCCAGACGAGGTTGCCGAACTCGTCCATACATTCTGCGACGGCGCGCTCCTCACCCCGGGCAATGCGCTTGAGGACCGACTCGGACATCAATGTCTCGTGAGTGGTTTCGAAGTCTGAGAGACTTTGGATTCAGCCGCCGCGTGACAGGCGCCGCAGTATATCAAAGCGTTGTCTCCGTCCCGAGGATGGCGCGGGTCTATGGCCGCCCCAGGAACAGGTACGCCGCGCCGTTGCCGGACTCGGCGAATCCCGCTCCGAGATAGAGCGGCCCGAGGATCGTGTCGGCGCCCAGAAACACCGCTCCCGACCAGAGCACGCTGCCATCCTGCGGACCATTCAGCCGTTCCTCGATCTCGGCAGCCTCGATCGACGCGGCCACGAACAAGCCACGCGCCACGGGTGCCACGTTGGCGATCTTGCGCTCGTACACGAAACGCCCCAGCACCGCGCCATCGGTGAGGATTTCGCGATCGGCATAGCCCGAAAGGCGCAGGAATCCGCCGAGCGCGAACGCGTCATAGATCGGCCTGTCAGTGTCGAAGCTCGAGCTATATACGACACCGGCGCGGTAGCGGTTGCGGTCCGTTCCGAATGCCTTCTCGAAGTGGAACACCCCAGTGTCGTACTCGCGATCCGCGCCCAGCGCCTCGCGCGACGTGCGCGCCTCGGCGCGCAGCAGGTAACCCTTCGTCGGAAAGTCCCAGTGATCGAACTGATCGAGAAGCAGGGTGAGCCCGGCCGTTCCGAGGTGGTCGTAGTCGCGATCGAAGACCGGTAATCCTGTCGCCGTGCGGAAACTCACGGCCCCAAAGTCGTAGCCCAACCGCAGCTCACCGAGCGTGCCGAATCTGCGACCGACATCCAGGCCGATGGCGCCCTTGCGGCTGCGGTACTCGGAAATCGAGTCCTCGCCCAGGAAGATCGACTCGAGCTGCTGATAGGCCAGCGCGTGCGGCGCGATGAACCACTCGCGCGCGAGATCGAGCGGCTGGAAGAGCTCGGTGGCGACGCCGGTGAGGTCCCCCAGCGCGACGCGGTTGCGCCATTCCAGGCCGCGCGAGCTGAGCCAGGTCATGCGGTGATCGCCCAGCAGCGTGAACGAGCTCTCGCCCTCGAAATCGGTGGAGAGATCCATGCCGAAACGCATGTAGTTCGGTCCCCAGCTCTTCTCGCGCGGCTCGAGCGTGAGCACACGCGCACTGCCCTCCCGATCGACGCGGTAGCGCACCTGCTGGAAGTCATCGGTCGCGAGCAGCTCCGTGAGGCCGCGTTCGAGTGCGGCATCATCGTGCCGATAGTCGGTGGCCTCGCGGAATGTCGCCTCCACGACCTGCGGACTGACGAGCTGCAGGTCGGCGGTATCGAGGCGCACGCGATCGAACGGCGGCGTGTCGCGGGGGGCTCGCAGCCGCGCGAGGTAGGTCGCGTATTCATCCTCGCTGACTCCGAGCGGCGCGAGACGCTCGCTCAAGGCGCGAGCCGCGCGTTCGCCGAGCTCGATGGTCTTGTACGAGTTCGCGAAGTCGGCGGAGCTGAAGTCACCGAGCTCGGGGAGTATGAGCACGTCGGGGGGTTTGAGCTCGGCCAGCGAGATGCGCACGTTCTGCTCGGTGAGGATGTTGATCATCTGCGTGCCGACGCCGAACACCGAGCGCAACTCGTCGCGCTTCATGAGCCCGGTCCCGAGATTGACGGCGATCAGCACGTCCGGATTGAACTGGCGCGCGACGTCCACGCCCAGGTTGCGCACCAGGCCGCCGTCAGCCAGGAGTCTGCCGTCGAGCTCCGCCGGTGCGAACAGCCCGGGCACCGACATGCTGGCGCGCAACGCCGCCGGCAGACTGCCGTGATCGATGACGTGCAGACTCCCCTGTTCGATGTCCGTGGCCAGCGCACGGAACGGGATCGGCAGATCGTCGAAGCTGGGGAAGGGTTCGTTGGGCCCGGCCAGGCTCTGCAGGAAGAGCTCGAGCTGCTGACCGATGATCGCGCCCGCGGGCAGCAGGACTTCGTGACCGCGCAGACCGAATTCCGCGCCGCCGAGTTGTTCGCGATCGAGCGCCTTGTCGCGAATGGAGCGTGTTTCGCGCGTGGGCTGATCGAGCAGCACGCTCTCCCAGCGCGCCCCGCGGATCTCGCTCTCGAGCTGCGCCGGCGTCATGCCGTAGGCGTACGCCCCGCCGATGATCGCGCCCATGCTGGTGCCGACGATGCAATGCACCGGCACGCGCAGCTCCTCGAGCACCTTGAGCACGCCGACGTGCGCGACACCGCGCGCGCCGCCGCCGCTCAGCACCAGGCAGACTTTCGGATGCGCGGGTGCCGGACCCGCCGCTTCGTTCGCGGGCTCGACTGCGAGGGTCGGCCACGCGAGGCCGGCGGTCACGAGCACCGCGGCGAGCTGCGTGCACGAGCGAAGGCGCGACGACATGTAAGGAATCCTTTCGCGCAGCGTGGCGCGCGACAAAAAAAGACCCCCGAAACCTTACGATTTCAGGGGTCTGCCACACTATCATCGGCGCCCGCCCTTTTCACTCTCGTGGCCGGTGAACGTGAGAGCCCGCAGGCACGGGCCTGCGTGTCAGCGAATCATGCCTCGCTGTACCCGCGGCTTGTGCGTCTCCTGGTTCAGGGGATATTCGAAGCTCGCGGGCTTCATCACCAGGACATCACAGGGCAGCAGATCGAGGATCCGCTCGGTGGTGCTGCCGACCAGGACGTTATAGACGAGCCCGCGCGCATAGGCGCCCATGATCAAGAGGTCGATCGAAGAGTGGCGCACGAAGTCCACCAGGGCTTCCGCCGGACGGCCGATGAGCAGGTGGCGATCTTTGGCGCATACATGGTGCGCGGCGGCCAGGTCATCGAACTGCGCGCGCGCGAGCGCCACGCCGTCCGCGACGATTCGGTC
>DATIEU010000413.1:0-9209 GCA_035455565.1 Steroidobacteraceae bacterium
AGCGCGACCGCGGACTGGAAGCAGCAGCAGTTCAACTGGGGCCTCCTGGTCGGCCTGATTCGCGGACAGACGCGGTAGCGTGCGCGCAGTTGTCCTCATCCTGTCGCTCGCCGTCGCTTCGATCGCGACGGTGCTTGCTGCCGCGCAGACGCCGACCGGCCAGGCGCGCTACCGCGGAACACCCATCAATCTCGAAGGACGCGTGCTCGATGACTCCACGGTCATCGCACTCGAACGCGGTCCATGCTTCGGCAAGTGCTCGCAGTACAGCGTGGCGATCTACGGCTCCGGTCGCGTCGAGTTCAACGGTCGCCGCTACGTCTGCGCGCCCGGCCATCGCACCGCGCAAGCGTCGGTCGCGGACGTGAGATCGCTGCTCGAACAGATGCTCGCCCTGGGGTATCTCGACTTCTACTGGCGTCCCGGATCCAAGCCGTCCCTGTCTGACACGGTGATCTCCTCGCTGAATCACGACGGCTACTACCGACGCGTCGAGCACCACATCGGCGACCGGGAAGCTCCGCTGTTCCTCAGGGAGCTCGAAGAACGGATCGACAGCGTCGCCGGGACGTGGCGCTGGCTCCCGGAACGCGAGGACGATCGCCGCGTCTGTCGCCGGGAGGACGGCGAAACGACGGAGGTCCTCGAGCAGTACATTCCGACGCGCTGATCTCCGGCAGCGTGTGGCTCGACTCGCGCAACTCAGGAATGTGGTGCCGGTACGTTCACGGTTTTCGGCTTGCGGACGGCCGGCCGGCGAATTTCCTGGGCCAGCGTCGGGCGCTGGTCGCGCTGCGCCAGGCGTGTCTCCGCGAAACGTCCGTCCGCCATTGATTCGCGCAGCGCTTCGATGACACGCACGTCGGCGAGGCCTTCCTCACCGGAGGGTTCGACCTCGCGGTCGCGCAGCACGCAAGCGGAGAAGTACAGCAGCTCAGGCGCGAACTGGTCGCGCTTGGCAAACTGCCGGCGGCGCTTGCGCCCGCCGATCGTCACCTCGAAGGCCAGCCCTTCCGCATACTCGTATGCCGGTTCTACCCGGAGGCTCCCGCGAGTGCCCACAACCTCGTACGCCGAGCGATCCGCCGCGCCGAAACTGCAAGTGAAAGTCGCTACCCGATGGCCGGGGAATTTCAGCACTGCCGATACGGTCTCGGGAACCTCCTTGAAGCGTGCATCGCCACTATTGGTCGCGGTCGCCCAGACGTGCGTCGGTTCAGCCGCGAACGCGGAACGCGCAGCGTTGATGCAATAGATGCCGATGTCATAGAGCGGGCCGCCACCCAGCTCGCAATCGAGGCGGATGTTGCCGCGTTTGACCTGCATCGAGAACTGCGAATCGAAGTAGCGGATCTCGCCCAGCTTGCACGAGCGCACGATCCGTGCCGCCTCGAGGTTGGCGCGTTCGAAGTGCAGGCGGTAGGCGATCATCAACTTGACGCCGGCACGCTCGGTGGCGTCGATCATCTGCTGGCACTCACGCGACGTGACCGCCATCGGCTTTTCGCACAGCACATGCAGGCCGGCCCGCGCGGCACGCACGGTGTATTCGGCGTGCATGCTGTTGGGCAGAGCGATGTATACCGCATCGAGCTCACCGCTCGCGAAGAGCTCGTCCACATCGGTGTAGTTGCAGAGCCGGGCAACGCGGTGCCGGCGTCCAAGTGCGCGGAGCTTTCGCTCATCATCCGAAACCAATGCGGCCAGCACGCTGTTGCGCCGGGCGTGCGCAAAGGCGGGTAACACAGCGACCTGGGCGATGTGCCCCAGGCCGATGACGGCGTAGCGGATCTTGGCGCGCGGGCGGTCAGCCGATCGTCGCTTCATCACATGCCTCCATGCACGACTACGAAGTTGAAGCAACAGTCTTGCAGACTGCGGGCCTTCCCTAGTTCAAAGACAGTCGCGGTCCCCCGCATCTCTGCATCGGCCATTTCCTACCCCGGCGACTGTTTGTAAGGCGCCCCCCGTCGATGAGTAATTGTTTCGCCAACACCCGAATGTGCGAGCCGGATGCTTTCTGCAGACATGCATTGGCGCGCCGGGCACCTGGAGTTTCGTGGCATGAAATCTGCACACTTCCGTCCCATCTTTTTTTCTGGACGTTCGCTGACATCGAATGCGCTACGTAGCGCTGGCAACCGATTACGACGGCACGCTGGCTCACGATGGGTGCGTCACCCCCGCGACGGTTGCCGCCCTCGAAAACTGCGCCGCCACCGGCCGCAAACTCCTGCTCGTGACCGGCCGCAAGCTGGACGATCTGCGCACGGTCTTCAGGACGCTCGACATCTTCGAGTGGCTGGTCGTTGAGAACGGCGCCGTGCTGCACCGGCCGAAAAGCGGCGTAACTCGCGTGCTGGCGCCGCCGCCTCCGGCGGTGTTCGTTGCCGAGCTCGAAAGACGCGGCGTGACACCGCTTTCGGTGGGCGACTCCGTCGTTGCGACCTGGCAGCCCAACGAGAAGGTCGTGCTGGAAGTCATCCGCGACCTGGGGCTCGAGCTGCACGTCATCTTCAACAAGGGCGCCGTGATGGTGCTGCCGGCCCGGACCAACAAGGCGTCGGGCGTCGAGGCGGCCCTGCGTGAGCTCGGCTTGTCCGCGCACAATCTGGTCGCCATTGGTGATGCCGAGAACGATCACGCCATGCTGGAGATGGCGGAGTGCTCCGTGGTCGTGGCCAACGCCGTGCCGATGCTCAAGGCGAAGGCAGACCTCGTAACGCGTGGCGATCACGGCGCAGGTGTCGAGGAACTCGTTGCGCGCCTCGTTGACAACGACCTGAGCGACATCGCGAGCCCCCGGGAAGAGCAACAGCTCACGCTCGGGACAAAGCTCGATGGCACCGCGGTGCGGTTGCCCGTGTTCGGCCCGAATCTCCTGATCTCGGGCACTTCCGGCAGCGGCAAATCGACGCTCGCGACCGGGTTGCTCGAGCAGTTGATGGCGCGCGGCTACCAATGTTGCGTCGTCGATCCGGAGGGTGACTACGACGAACTGGGCGAGGTGATCCGTTTTGGCAGTCCGAAGCATGCGCCCGATCTCGGCGCGATCCTGAGCGGGCTGGAGCAGCCGGACACGAACGTGGTGGTGAACCTCCTCGGCGTCAAGTTGAACGAGCGGCCAGACTTTTTCGCGACGCTGCTGCTGCGGCTGCAGGAGCATCGCGCACGCGCCGGCCGCCCGCACTGGATCGTGGTCGACGAGGCGCATCACCTCCTGCCCACGGACTGGGAGCCGGCGCCGCAGGTCATGACGAGCACGGTCAACTCGATGATCTTCGTGACCGTGCATCCCGAGAGCCTGTCCCGCGCGGTGCTCGAGCGGCTCGATGTCATCGCCGTGACGGGCGAAAACCCTGAGCTGCGCATCGCGCAGGTGGCCGAACAGGCGGGAGCCACTCCGTACTCACGGGATGCCGTCCAGCTTGAGCCGGGTGAGGCACTCGTCTGGTTGCGGCGTTCGAACGAAGCGCCATTCAAGGTGCGCGCCAGTGCCAGTACCGGCGAGCGTCGCCGCCATCAGCGCAAGTACGCCGAGGGACAACTGGGCGAGGATCGCAGTTTCTACTTTCGCGGCCCGGACGGGCGCCTCAACCTGCGGGCGCAGAATCTCATGTTGTTCATGCAGCTGGCCGACGGCGTCGACGATTCCACCTGGCGCTACCACCTGGCACGGGGCGATTTCTCCCGCTGGATGCGCGAGAGCATCAAGGACGCCGAGCTGGCGAACGACGTTGAGATCGTGGAGGAAGAAGCCGAGCGCCTCGCTCCGAGCCAGAGCCGGGACAGAGTGCGCAAGGCCATCGAAACGAGGTACACCCTGGCGGCGGAGGGAGCGACGTCAGCGGGGCACAGTTGAATGAGGGACTGCCCGGCGCGCCGGGCACAGATGACATGGAGGTTGTGAGTGCGTATTGCCCAAGTTGCCCCACTTCATGAAAGCGTTCCGCCGCGTCTGTACGGGGGCACAGAACGCGTCGTTTCCTGGCTGACCGAGGAGCTGATACGCCAGGGACATCACGTGACGTTGTTCGCGAGTGGCGACTCGCACACGCGCGGCACGCTGATCAGCACCTGGCCGACTGCGTTGCGACTTGACCCGAGTAACCCGGAGCCCAATTCATTGCACGTGTTGCAGATGGAAGAGGTGTTCCGGCGTGCCGCCGCGTTCGACGTGCTGCATTTCCATGTCGACTCGATGCACCTGCCGCTCGCGCGGCGAACCAACACGCCGGTTCTCACGACCCTGCACGGCCGGCTCGATATGCCGGGACTGGCCGAGCTCTACAGCGAGTTCGAGGATCTGCCGATCGTGTCGATCTCCAAGGCGCAGCGACGCGAGTTGCCGGAGGCGAACTGGATCGGAACGGTCTATCACGGACTGCCGCTCGACACGCACGCTCCGAGCTACGAGCCGGGCCAGTACCTGGCATTCCTCGGCCGCATCTCGCCCGAGAAACGTCCGGACCGCGCGATCGAGATCGCCCGGCGCAGCGGCGTACCGTTGCGCATCGCCGCCAAGGTCGATCCGGTCGATCGCGCCTACTTCAGCTCGATCGAGCCGCATATCGACGGCTCATTCATCCGCTACGTGGGCGAAGTCACCGAGGCGGAGAAAGGCGACTTCCTGCGCGGCGCGCTGGCGTTGCTGTTCCCGATCGATTGGCCCGAACCGTTCGGCCTCGCCATGATCGAAGCGATGGCTTGCGGCACACCGGTTATCGCGTTCCGCGCGGGCTCCGTGCCCGAAGTGATCGATGAAGGGCTGACCGGGCGTATTGTCGACACGGTGGAGCAGGGCGTAGCCTGCGTCGACGAGGCCAGGAACTGGGACAGGCGCCGTTGCCGCGAAGTGTTCGAACGGCGCTTCACCGCCCGGCGGATGGCATACGACTACGGCCAGCTATATGAGCGGGTGCGGAGGCACGGATGGCGGCAGAGCAGCTGATCGATCATGGGCAGCAATACTACATCGTCGCCCCCGAGAGACCGGCCGCTGTACGCACGCACGTGCTCAAGCACGGCGAAACGTTTGCGGTGTTCGACGATTTCGGCGACATCGAGGCCGAACGCACGGAGCTCGGCCTGTATCACGCCGGCACGCGCTTCCTCTCGCGCTTCGCGCTGACGCTCGCCGCACACCGTCCGCTCCTGCTGAGCTCCACCGTGCGTCGCGACAACGTCGTGATGTCGGTCGATCTCACCAACCCGGACCTGTACACGTTCGGCGAAGTGGTGTTGCCGCGGGGCACGCTGCACATCAACCGCACCCGCCACATCGTCAAAGGCGTGTGCTACGAGCTCATCCGGGTGCGCAACTTTGCGCTCGCGGGCATCTCGATCGACCTGACCCTCGGCTTCGGGTCCGACTATGTCGACATCTTCGAAGTGCGCGGACAGGAGCGCAAGGCTCGCGGCGCCCTGTTGCCTCCAAGAGTCGAGACGGATCGCGTGGTGCTGGCGTACTGGGGACTCGATGACGTCACTCGTCGCACGATCCTGAGCTGCAGCCCGCCGCCGGATTTTATCGACGCCGGCACCATGCGTTTTCGATTGCAGCTCGGCAGTCGTGCCGAGCGCACCATTGCAATCGCTGTCGCGTGCGAGAACGGCGCAGAGCACACACCGGTCTACAGTTTCGATGAGAGCCTCGGTCAGCCGCGCGAGAACCATCGCGCGGTGATGACCCTCGCCGATCGCTTCGTCACGTCCAATCCGCAATTCAATGCCTGGCTGCGCTGTTCGGCGGCCGATCTCGGCATGATGCTCACACCGACCGAGCACGGCTTGTATCCGTATGCGGGCGTGCCCTGGTTCGACACCACGTTCGGTCGTGATGGCATCGTCACTGCTCTCCAGACCCTGTGGCTGTGGCCGGACCTCGGCCGCGGTGTTCTCACTTTCCTCGCGAGCACCCAGGCGCGCGAGACCTCGGCGGAGCGCGACGCGCAACCCGGAAAGATCCTGCATGAAGCCCGCAAGGGCGAGATGGCAGCCCTGGGCGAAATCCCGTTCGGTCGCTATTACGGCAGCGTTGATGCCACGCCGCTCTTCGTGATGCTCGCGGGCGCGTATTTTCGTCGCACCGCCGATCTCGGGTTCATTCAATCGATCTGGGGCAATGTTCGCGCCGCGCTGGAGTGGCTCGAGCGGTATGGTGACGCGGATCGCGACGGCTTCGTCGAGTACGCGCGGCGCTCGCCGAAGGGCCTCGTGCACCAGGGCTGGAAGGACTCGCATGATTCGGTGTTCCATGCGGACGGGCGGCTCGCGGAAGGGCCGATCGCGCTCTGCGAGGTGCAGGGCTATGTCTACGCCGCACGTCTTGCGGCCGCGCACATGGCCGATGCGCTCGGCGAAACGCAACTCGCCCGCGAATTGGGCCAGGCCGCCGCGGAATTGCGCACGCGCTTCGAGGAGCAATTCTGGTGTCCGGACATGGCTTCCTACGCACTGGCGCTGGACGGCGAGAAGAAGCCGTGTGCAGTGCGCACGTCAAACCCGGGACATTGCCTCTACGCGGGTCTCGTCCTGGAGAGTCGCGCGCGCGCGGTGCTCGACGGATTCGCAGATGAGCATATGTACTCGGGCTGGGGCTTACGGACCGTGGCCGAGAACGAGCTGCGTTTCAGTCCGATGGCCTATCACAACGGCTCGGTCTGGCCACATGACAACGCCATTGCCGCGGCCGGTGCTGCGCGCTACCAACGCAAGGCGCTCGCCGCGCGGATTCTCACCAGCCAGTTCGAGGCCTCGACGTACTTCGAGCTGCACCGCCTGCCGGAGTTGTTCTGCGGGTTCCGTCGCCGCGAAGGCGAAGCGCCGACGCTCTACCCGGTCGCGTGCTCGCCGCAAGCCTGGGCCGCCGGCGCGGTGTTCATGCTGCTCGAGTCTTCACTGGGCATCTCGATCGACGCGCAACGCGGACTGGTGAGCCTCACCCGTCCGCTCCTGCCGGAAGCGATAGACGTTCTGCGCATACACGGGCTCGACGTGGGCGATGCGGCCGTCGACCTGACCCTGCATCGCTATTCGGGCTCCGTGGGCGTCAACGTCGAGCGCCGCGTGGGTAACCTCGAAGTAATCGTCAACAGCTGAGCGATAAAAGCCCAATCGGTAAACCTTACAATGCAAATCTGGCGCATCTTGCGCGCCACGGGCAAGCGTGCATGATCGCTGCAGGCGACAACAACAACGGGACAACAACCATCGCGCGAGACTCACATGAACACCAACAATGATGTCGAAGAGACCGGCATCCGCCGCATTCGCAGAGAAATCCTCGAGGCAACAGGTGACGAGGCGCCGCAAGTCGTGCGCATCAGCGGCTTCGAGAGCGCCGAGGGCGTCTATCGAGCAGTGACTTCGTTGAGAGACCTGTTAACAGCGGACGCTCAACAACAACTGGCCGTATGCTTCGAATGGGCTCGCGAAGGGATTGCGCGCCAGGGGGATACCGCACCGGAACTCGATGCGCTGCAGGCCGCGTACGCATACGCCAGGGACGTGATGCTGGAAGCCGCCACGCATTCAGCGCAGCGCTAGCTGGACTCCGAGCGGGGCTGAAGAAGAAAGCTCGCGTCGCCCGGAATGGCGACGCGAGCTCGTTGCAGGTCTACTTGAGGACGCCTTTAGCCTTCGCAGTATGCGTGGCGATGGCATCCATGAGCGCAGGATTCAGGCAGTCGTAGGGCTCGAGCTTGAGCTCACGGAGCCGTGCGCGCACCGCGCCCATCTGCTCGGGCTTGGTGCCCGATTCGATGATCGAGGACACGAACGCGGCGAATTCCGGAGCCGCCCAGCCCTTGTCCTTCGAGAGCTCGACGTGCACGAAGTCGAACCCGTAGAACGGGTGGTTCTTGTTTTCGATGCGGCCGTACATGTGCACGCCGCAGCCGGTGCAGGCGTAGCGCTGAATTGCCGCCGCCGGGTCGACGATCTTGAGCTTGTTGGCGTTGCCCGTGACGTTGAGCTTGTCGCGCCCGCAGACGGCCACGACCGAGAAGGTCGCGCCCTCGGGCTTCCAGCACTTCGTGCAGCCGCAGGCATGATTGAAGGCGACGTTGCTGTTGATCTTGACCGTCACCGGATTCGACGAACACCTGCAGGTGAGCGTGCCGCCCTCGAATTCCTTGCTGCCCGGCTGTACGCCGTTATCCACGGATGGATGGATTGAAATCGCCATAACCGTTCCCCTTGCTGTGGTTCAGATGTTGCTCAGAATTTCACGACGCTGCGAATCGATTCGCCAGCGTGCATGAGGTCGAACGCGCGGTTGATTTCCCCTAGCGGCATCGTGTGCGTGATCAGGTCGTCGATGTTGATCTTGCCATCCATGTACCAGTCGACGATCTTCGGCACGTCCCTGCGGCCGCGCGCGCCGCCGAAGGCCGTTCCTTTCCATACGCGTCCCGTGACCAGCTGGAAGGGCCGCGTCTTGATCTCCTGGCCCGCGCCCGCCACGCCGATGATCGTCGAGACGCCCCAGCCGCGATGGCAGCATTCGAGCGCCTGACGCATGAGGTCCACGTTGCCGACGCACTCGAAGCTGTAGTCGGCACCGCCATCGGTGAGACTCACCAGGTGTTGCACGACGTCGCCACCCACTTCCTTCGGATTGACGAAGTGTGTCATGCCGAACTTCTCGGCGAGCGACTTGCGCTTCGGATTGATGTCGACACCGATGATCTTGTTGGCGCCCGCCAGCCGCGCACCCTGGATGACGTTGAGACCGATGCCGCCGAGGCCGAACACCACGACGTTCGCGCCGGCCTCGACCTTGGCAGTATTGATGACCGCGCCGATGCCGGTGGTGACGCCGCAGCCGATATAGCAGATCTTCTCGAACGGCGCGTCCTCACGAACCTTGGCCACGGCGATCTCGGGCAGCACCGTGAAGTTCGAGAATGTCGAGCAGCCCATGTAGTGATGGATCTTCTCGCCGCCGATCGAGAAACGGCTGGTGCCGTCGGGCATCACGCCCTTGCCTTGCGTGGCACGAATCGCAGTACACAGGTTCGTTTTGCGGGACAAACAAGACTTGCACTGCCGGCATTCCGGGGTGTAGAGCGGGATGACGTGGTCGCCCGGCTGCACCGCGGTGACGCCCGGGCTGACCTCGCGCACGATGCCCGCGCCCTCGTGCCCGAAGATCACCGGGAACAGGCCCTCGGGGTCGGCGCCCGAGCGCGTGAACTCGTCCGTGT
>DATIEU010000414.1:0-8630 GCA_035455565.1 Steroidobacteraceae bacterium
CCACGAGCGAGCAGCGCACGGCCACAGCCACCTTGTCGGCCGATGACAAGTCGTTCGTGGAGACGGCGCTCAAGGGCGGAATCGCCGAGGTGCAGGAAGTCGAGCTCGCGCAGAAGAAGGCGGCGAATCCCCAGCTGCGGAAGGCCGCGGCGCAACTCGAGAAGGAACACCAGGCCCTCAACAGGGAGCTCGGGCGAATTGGCACGCAATACGGCGTAACACTGCCGCGCGCGCCGGGCGCGGACCGGCGGCAGCTCCATGCAAAGCTCGAGAAGCTCGCGGACGAACAATTCGACCAGCAGTTCCTGCAGGCCGGCACCGAAGCGCACAAGA
This sequence comes from Steroidobacteraceae bacterium, assembly GCA_035455565.1. GTDB lineage: Bacteria > Pseudomonadota > Gammaproteobacteria > Steroidobacterales > Steroidobacteraceae > DATBVX01. The sequence goes on from DATIEU010000414.1 coordinate 334, forward strand.
AGACGATCGCGTTGTTCGAGCGTACCCGGTCGAACAGCTCGAACCCGGACATCAAGTCACTCGCGAGCGACACGTTGCCGACGCTGCGCAAGCACCTCGCCATGCTCGAGGATCTGCAGCGCGGGAAGAAGGCAACCCAAAGCGGTTCCTGAGCGCGGCCAGCACGCCCGGTCCGCCGGCCGCTGCCTGTTTAGCGCAAAGAAATGCACGCGGCGCGTGTCGGCGCCGCGTGCTTCGAGTGGGAAACCTTAACGGACGCTTCCGCGCCGGACCAGGTTGACGATCGCAAGCAGGATCACAGCACCGAGGAACGACACCAGCAGTCCGCTCAGGCTGAAATCCCCTTGATTGATCGTCCCAGTCCCGAACAACGGGGCAAGCAACCATCCGCCCAGCAGGGCGCCGATGATGCCGACCACGATATTTAGGACTACGCCCTGCTGGGCATCGGTCTTCATCACGACGCTGGCAAGCCAGCCAACCAGACCGCCGATGACCAGCCAAATGATGAAATTCATGGAACACCTCCGAACGTGGACTTATGAAAACGATGGCGTGCGTTAGAAAGCGATCCTGCAGCCCGCCCGCTCTTTTGCTTCTACATCACCTTCGACTTCTATGGGCCGGCAGTCCCTGCCAGCCTCGGGTTCGAGCAACTGCACGCTAAACCCCCATTGCGCGTTAGTCCATTGTTCCCGGGGGCATAGCCCGGCGGCAACGCCCATGGCCGCAAACTGCTCGGCCAGGTACTTGTGACAGTACTCGGTGACTAGCTCCTCGTTGCGCGCAAAGGCGATTTCCTCGCCCTGCAGGTGCACGATCTGTGCGCAGGCGCTGCGCAGCCGCATCTCGATGCGCTGCTCGCTGTCGATCCACACGGCCCGGTGCACGAAGCGACGCACGTCGAAATCGGCGCCCAGGCGGTGGTTGATGTGGGTGAGCGCGTTGCGGTTGAACTCGGCGGTGACGCCGGCCGAGTCGTTGTAGGCGCGTTCCATGACGGCGGGAGTCTTGGCGAGGTCGATGCCCACCAGCACCGCGCCCTGCGGGCCGGCCAGCTCGCGCATGTTGGCGAGAATTTCGATCGCCTGCTCGCGCGGGAAATTGCCGATCGTGGAACCGGCGAAATACACCACGCGACGGCGCACGTCGGCGAGCTCCTCGGGGAGCGCGATGGGCTGCGTGAAATCGGCGCACACCGGCAGCACCGCGATGTCGGGGAAGCGCGCGGCGAGCGTTCGGGAGGCCGCCACGAGCGGCGTGCGCGCGATGTCGACCGGCATGTACGCCACCGGCGATTCCATCTCGTCGAGCAACAGGCGCGTCTTGATGCTGCTGCCGCTGCCGAACTCGATGAGCGCGGCAACCGGGCCGATGCGCGCGGCGATGTCGGAGGCATGCGCGTCCATGAGCGCGAGCTCCGCACGCGTGAGGTAGTACTCGGGCAGCGAGCACAGGCGGTCGAACAGCGCCGCGCCGCGCTCGTCATAGAACCAGGAGGAATCGATTCGCTTGGGCGATTCGGCGAGGCCTGCGAGCACGCGGGCCACCAGCGCCTCGTCATCGCACGACGCAGTCTCGATCGGCGCGGGAACAGCAAGAAATGCCGAAGCCGGGCTCGCCATGATTTCTCCTCCGCTGCAACAGGTGCGCGCCAGCCTGTCGTTGTCCGACTGGAACAGAAGCAATACGAGAGCCGCGCAGCAGGCTCGAGCCTTCATCGACAGACACCCTTCGGTTCCTCTCGATGGGGGTCAGGTGCAATCGCTGTGCCACGGGGAAAACAGCCGCCGAACCCGTCATTTGCGTGAGCGCACGGCCAGTTGCGCGCAAGGTTTGCGAGATCGCTGGCAATTTCTGCAAGCGTTGCGCTGCCCCCGGGCGTGCTCCTTGCCCGGAGAGCGCCGCGCCGCGCGCGTGGCACATGTATTGCACCTCACTATTCGTAATGGTGAGGAACGAACCTGCCGCTCATGGACTGGGAAGCATTGTTCGGAATCCACGTGCCGATTCCGGAGATCCTGCTGCGGGGTTCGGCGGTGTACTGGTTCCTGTTCCTGATTTTCCGCTTCGTCCTGCGGCGCGACGTCGGTGCGGTGGGCATCGCCGACGTGCTGCTGCTGGTGCTCATCGCGGACGCGGCGCAGAACGCCATGGCGGCCGACTATCGCTCGATCACCGAGGGCCTGATCCTGGTGTCGACGATCATCGGCTGGAACTGGCTGCTCGACTGGCTGTCGGCGAAGTCGCCGCGGTTCGCGCGCATCGTCGCGCCGCAGGCACTGGTCCTGATCCGCAACGGCCGCGTGCATCGTGACAACCTGCAACGCGAGATGCTGACGCTGGACGACCTCCAGAGCCGGTTGCGTCTGCAGGGCGTGGAGCGCATCGCCGACGTGAAGCTCGCGCTCCTCGAGGAGGACGGACAGATCAGCGTGATTCGCCGGGATGGGAAACGTCGACCGTCGCCAGCACGTTCCCAGCCCTGAAGACATAGTGGCGACCCAAGGAATCACGGAGACGACATGCAACCTCAAGTCGACAAGAGTGGCCATTCCAGCAAGACCGTGCTCACAGTGAAGCACTCGATGCAGGGACGGTGGGAAGTGTGCGATTCGGCCCTCGAGAAGCCGCTGGCCGATTTCGAGAACCGCGACGAAGCGCTTGAATACGCGCGCGGCATCGCTACCACCAAGAGCGAAGCGAGCGTGCAGACCTTCGATCAGTACGGGGAGCCGGAGCTGCGCGAATCGTACGTGCTCGACGCGACCTCGGGTCGCAGCATTCGCGCGAATTGAGCTCTCGCGCGCGGCGGCTGAGCGCTCTCAGCCGCCGTCGGCGGGCCGGCGATGGTCCGCCGGATGGAGCACGGTGCGCACATCTTCCAGCATGCTGCGCAGTTCCTCGGCGTGCTCTTCCTCCTTCGCGAGGATCTCTTCCATCAGGCGACGCGACGTCGGGTCCTTGTCGCCGAGGAACTGCACGATCTCGCGATACGATTCGATCGCGATGCGCTCGGCCACCAGGTCGGCCTCCATCATTTCCACGAGCGATTTGCCGGCGCGATACTCCGCGTGGCTGCGCGCGGTGAGCGTCTCCGGGTCGAAGTCGGGGTCGCCGCCGAGCTGGGTGATGCGCTCGGCAATCTGGTCCGCGTGCGCCTGCTCCTCGAGCGCGTGCTGCAGGAATTCCTTCTTCACCGACTCCGCCAGCACGCCGTTGGCGCGGAAATAGTGCGCGCGATAACGCAGCGTGCAGACGATCTCGGTGGCGAGCGCTTCGTTCAGCAGCTTCAACACGCGCGGCAGATCGGCGTCGTAACTCGGGGTCACCGCGCCGGATTCGAGCCGGGCACGCGCGCGGGCGCGGATGTCGGAAACGTCGCTCAGGTTCTCGCCCGGCTTACTCTCGGCGTGCATTCGAGTTCTCCTCAGGATGGGGCTGTCGATCTCAGCGTAGTTGTCGCAGCAACGTTTTCGCGACGGGCATCCAGCGCAGCAGTCGCATGCCCGCCTGGGGCTTGAAGGCGAGCAATGCGGCCGCGGCCAGCGTGAGGCCCAGTTGTCCGCGTCCGTCGAGCAGCAGGCGCATGGTGCGGCTGCGGGGGAATTCGCGTTGGCGCTCCAGCAGCGATTCGATCAACGCGCGGTCGCGCTCGAGGCTTTCCTCGGCGCTCAGCCGCTCAGGCGGCGCGCTCACGAGGGTGGTCCAGGGGCGTCAACGAGCGCTCGAGGAGCGCGCGGTCCTTGGCGATCTCGGCCCGGACGCCGCCGAGCAATGTCGAATTTCCCGCCCGGTGCCGCCTTGCCGCGAACCAGATCCATGCGGCCACCGCCGCAAACACGGTCGACAAAGCGACCGGGACCAGAACGCGGTGGGGTCCTTCCCACGAGACTGCAATGATCCCTATGCAGGCCATCAACACCGAGATGAGCGCGGCCGCGAAGGCAGTCATTGCCAGCGCGGTGCGCCTGGCCAACGCCGATAGCGCATCCTGCGCATCCCTTTCGGCGATCTCGGTGTAGGCATCCAGGTGCCGCAATACGAGCGGCACCAGGCGGGAAAACGACTTCAACGTGAGCATCGCCAGCGGCTGCTTCAGCGCCGCGATGCCATGAAACCGATCAGCACGCCAACCGCGGCCGCGAGTCCGACTGCGGTCCACGGGCTCTCGCGTACGTACTCTTCCGTGGCGTTAGTGGCGTCCTGCGCATAGCCGCGCGCACGGCGCGCGCCCGCGCTAGCGGAGCTCTTGGCACTGGCGAGCGTCCTCTGGACGCGCTCGCGGACCTGCGCGATTTCGGCGTCGCTTACGTTCGCGACTTTTCGTAGCAGGTCTTCCACGTCGGCGACGAGGTCGCGCCACTCGGATGCGGCTGCGCTCCGGCGACGCCCGCGCTCACCGGTCAGGCTGTCGGCATTGTTGCCATTGTCGCGGGGACGTTCCACGACGCGGTCGAAGGTGGTTTCCATGGTGCATGCTCCCCAAAAGTGCGGGCACGAGGCCCGCGTGGTCAGGCTCTGCGTGCCACGCTCATCACGAACGCCACGACGGCGCCGATCAGGAACAGCACGAACAGGATCTTGGCGATGCCCGCTGCGCCGGTGGCGATGCCACCGAAGCCGAACAATGCCGCGACCAGCGCGATGACGAAGAACACGACTGCGTAATGGAGCATGGACTTCTCTGGCTCTCGGCGACTGTACCGGCCAACACAGGGCTTGATTCGCACGATGCGGCAAGGCATACAGTGACGCCGTCGGTCCTGCGCGTGTGTGCCTGTAGGACTATCCTCACAGTCGCAATGCAAAATCAGGACTCGTCCGAACAATGCTCGCCCGCGACGCCCGCAATATTCTGATTCCCATCCTGTTGCTCGCGGGATTGCTCGCCGGGCTCGTGGCGCTGTTCGAGAGTCGCTACCAGCATCTCACCGATCTCAGCGTGCGCATCACGCGCACGCAGGATCGACAGAAATCGCTGGGGGAATTCCGGCGCCTGATGAGCGAAGTGGAAGCGAGCCAGCGCGGCTTCCTGGTCGCCGAAGACTCGGCCCATCTCGCCTTGATGCGCAGCGCGCTGCCGCGGATCGGCACGACGCTGCGCGATCTCGGCAAGAGTTACGCACGCGATCGCGTTTCCGGCGGCGCCGAGGCGCTCGAGCAGCTCAGCAAGCTGAGCATCGAACGCCTCACCCAGCTCCAACAGGCGCTCGAGCTGTACGCCGCCGGAGGCCCCGCGCGCGCGGCTGCGTATATCCGCGAAGGGCAGGGACTGCGGACCTCCAACGCGCTGCGGGATGCGCTGCGCACGCTCGACGTGGCCGAATCGGAGCGATTGGTAAATGCGCTGTCGGTATGGCTCACGGACCTGCGCACCACCCGCTGGGCGATGGGCGGTGCCGCGCTCCTCAATGCACTGCTGCTCGCGTGGCTCGGCGTGTTCCTGTTCCGCGAGATGCGCCGCAAGAGCCGGGAGTCATCGGAGCTGCAACGGCTGGTCGACGCGCGCACCACCGAGCTCGCGACGCTGTCGAGCTATTTGCAGAACGTCGCCGAGCGCGAAAAGCAGGCCCTGTCGCGCGAGCTGCACGATTCGCTCGGCGGACTCCTGGTCGCGACCAAGATGGACGTGGTGTGGCTGCGGCGGCGCCTGCGCGTTGCCGATCCCGAGCTCGAGCAGCGTTTCGAGCGCATCCAGGAGGCGCTCGATCGCGGTGTCGACCTGAAGCGACGCATCGTGGAGAACCTGCGGCCGACACTGCTCGACAGCATGGGGCTGTTCGCGGCACTGCGCTGGCAGTTCGACGAGACCTGCGCGCGCGCCGGCCTCATCTGCACCGACAACCTGCCGGCCGAGGAGACGCCGCTGCTCAGCGAAGCAGCGATCGCGTTGTTCCGCGTCGCGCAGGAGTCTTTCACCAATATCCTCAAGCATTCACAGGCCACGGCCGCCGAACTCGACGTCGCCATCCAGGACGGGATCTTCGTCCTCAGCATCCGCGACAACGGGCGCGGCATGACGCAGGACGAGAAGTCGCTGCGCTTCAGCCACGGCCTCTCCGGGATGCGTCACCGCATCCAGGCGCTCGGCGGACGCTGGCGGGCGCTCGCGCGAGAGCGCGGCGGTACGGAGATACGCGTGGAAATCCCACTGGCGAACGTGCTCGCCCAGGAGACGGGCGCCGGCGAGCCGTCATCCGGAGTCACTCCGTCCGGGACGACACCGCGCGGCGCCGTGGGTGCAGCGGGTTAAGTCCTCCGCGTGGTTTCAGTGCGGGTCCCGGTGCGGGTCTCGACTTCGACGTCCGAGTCCGCCAGTGAGCGCTCCCAGTCGCGGATCTGGTCATCCACCTCGTCCTTGGAGAGGCCGTAGGCCTCCTGGAGCTTGCCGGCGAGGATGTCGCGCTGGCCGTTGATGACGGTGATCTGGTCATCGGTGAGCTTGCCCCAGCGCTGCTTCACCTTACCCTTGACCTGTTGCCAGTTTCCTTCAATGCGGTCCCAGTTCATGGTTGCCTCCAACTTGGCTGTCTGTTTCGCGTGGCACCGGATCGGCACCCGAGGCGCAAGAGAGCAACCGTCGTGCCACGTCGCGAGCTACGAAACTTCAGTCACTTGCAAGCGCAGGTGTCTCCTTCTTACGACGCCGAGCTGTAACCCTTGCGTCGAGGCAGTAGGAGTTGCGCGGTGGGAGCTAGTTGATGAGCCCGTTGCGCAGGGCGTAGGAGGTGAGATCGGCGTTGGTCTGGAAGTTCATCTTCTCGAGAATGCGGCTGCGGTACGTGCTCACGGTCTTGACGCTCAAGCACAGCTCCGTCGCGATCTGCGACACCGCGCGCCCCGCGGCCAGCTTGCAGAACACCTGGAACTCGCGCTCCGACAGGCGTGAGTGCGGCGGCTTATCCGTATCGCTGTCGAGCTCACCGACCAGTTGTTCCGCGAGCGTCGCGCTCACGTAACGGCGGCCGTGGAGCACGGCACGCACCGCACGCAGCATTTCTTCGGGAGCGCTGGTCTTCTCGATGAAACCGCTCGCACCCGCGCGCAGCACGTTGAGGGCATACTGCCGCTCCGGAAAGCCGCTCAGCACCAGCACGCGCGTGCGGTCATGCACGGCTCGAATCTGCTGCAGGATGTCGATGCCGCTGCGGTCCGGCATGCCGATATCGAGGATCACGAGGTCCCAGTCCTCGCTGCGCAGTTTCTCCAGCGTCTCGCGCCCGGTGGCGGCCTCGCCCACGGCCGTGATGCTGCGGTCCTCGACCAGGAATTGCTTCAGCCCCGCCCTGACCAGGGCATGGTCGTCGGCAATCAACACTCGCGACATGCCAAGCCTCACACGTATTACGGCGGCGCCGGCGCGCTCTCGCGCGCGTAGCGATGCAACTTGTTATACAGCGTTTTCAAGCTGCAACCGAGCACTTCCGCCGTACGCCGCTTGTTGCCGTCGAAATGCTCGAGGGTGGCCTCAATGAGCGAGCGCTCGGCTTCGTCGAGCCGGGAGCCAACGGCCAGCAGCACACCCTCGCTGTCCGCATCGCCGTTTGCAGGCGAATCTAGCCGCGGAAGGATGTTGGGCGCAAGGTCGACCACATCGTCCGCCAGGATGAAGGCCCGCTCGACCGCGTTCTTGAGCTCCCGGACATTTCCCGGCCAGCTGTGCCGGCGCAGGGCGTCGAGGGAACCGGTGGACAGCTGCTTGGCGGTGCCCGCACGCTCGTTGAGGGTGCGCAGGAAATGCCGTGCCAGCAGCACGGTGTCTTCGTTGCGGTCACGCAGCGCCGGCACCCTTACCGGAAACACCGCGAGACGATACATAACGTCCTCGCGCAGCTTGCGCTCGCGCACCGCTTCGATGACCTCGCGGTTGGTCGCAGCGATGACGCGGAAATCGGTGGTGATCTCCTGAGTCCCGCCCACGCGGTAGAACCGCCCGATCTCGAGCACGCGCAGCAGGCGCGTCTGCATCTCGAGGGGCATCTCGGTGATCTCGTCGAGAAAGAGCGTGCCGCCATGCGCGCGCTCGAAGACGCCGGCGTGCGAGCGCGAAGCGCCCGTGAAGCTGCCTTTTTCGTAACCGAAGAGCTCCGCCTCGATCAGGCTCGCGGGGATCGAGCCGCAATTGACTGCGATCAGCGGGCCGTTGGTGCGGCGACTCAGCTTGTGAATCGTCTCCGCCACCAGTTCCTTGCCCGCGCCGCTCTCGCCGATCAGCAGCACTGTGGCTTCGGTGGGCGAGCCGCGTTCGATCAGTTCGAACATTCCCTGCATCGCGGCCGAAACGCCGAGCACGG
>DATIEU010000415.1:0-3742 GCA_035455565.1 Steroidobacteraceae bacterium
TAGATCGGCAGCGCCAGTGTCTCGCGCGCGGCCCGCTCGCTCTCCGGGCAGTCGCCTTCCTTGCCACCCAGGTACGCGAAGCATTTCTGCAGGTGCAGCGGCACGGGATAGTAGATTTCGCTGCCGATGCCGTGATCGCCGAGATGGCTCCTGAGCCGATCGCGATCCGCAACGCGCACGATGTATTGATTGTAGATGTGCCGGTAGCCCGGCATGGCGACGGGCGTGCGCACGCGATCGCCCAACCCGGCGCGCGCGAATGCGGCGTCGTAGGTGCGGGCGTTGCGCTGCCGCGCCTCGCTCCAGGCGTCGAGATGATTCAGCTTCACGCAGAGCACCGCTGCCTGCAGTTCGTCGATCCGGAAGTTGCCGCCTATCAGCGCATGGAAGTACTTGGGCTTGCCGCCATGCACGCGCAGCACGCGCAGCTTCTCCGCGAGCTCGGCGTCGTTGGCCGTGACGAGGCCGGCATCGCCAAATGCGCCGAGATTCTTGGAGGGGAAGAACGAGAAGCAGCCGATATCGCCGATGGTGCCGGCGCGGCGCTGGTCGCCGTACTCGGAGCCGATCGCCTGCGCCGCATCCTCGATGACCTTGAGGTTGTACTTGCGCGCGATCTCCAGCAGCGGCTTCATATCGGCCACCTGCCCGTAGAGGTGCACTGGAATGAGCGCCTTGATGGGTCCGCCACCGCGGCGCATGAGACGGCCGCTACGGAACTCGCAATGTGTGTCGATGTATTCCTGCACGCCGCGGGGCGAAATGTTGAAGGTGAACGGATCGATGTCCACGTAGATGGGACGCGCGCCAACGCGCGCAACGGTGCCGCCGGTCGCGAAGAACGTGTAAGGAGTCGTGATCACCTCGTCGTCGTGGCCGATATCGAGCGCCATCAGTGCGATCAGCAACGCATCGGTGCCCGAGGACAGGCCGATGCCGTGCGCCGCCTGGCTGTAGGCCGCAACGCGCTGTTCGAGCTCCTTCACGTAGGGGCCGAGAATGAATTGCTGGCTGGCGCAGACTTTTTCGATCACGGGCAGGATTTCGCCCTTGAGTGCCTGGTATTGCGCCTTCAGGTCGAGCAGCGGCACCTCCATCCGGCGGCTGCTCTGCAGATTGGCGTTCATCGAATCGCTCCGTGTCTGAAGTTCGTGTTGTTCAAGTGCTGGTGATTTCGCGCACGGTCTGTCCGTTGCGATGGTACTTGCGCCCGCAGGTGCCGCACGCTCCGTCGGATTCGCCGGCGCCGAGGCCGAGCTCGAGCTGGACCCCACAATAACACGCCCATCCGCGCAGCCGCGCCGGATTGCCGTAGACCACCGCGTAGTCCGGGACGTCGCGCGTGACCACCGCGCCCGCGCCTACGAAACAATAGGCGCCGAGCGTGATGCCGCAAACGATGGTCGCGTTCGCGCCGATCGTCGCACCCCGCCGCACGAGCGTGCGCTTGTATTCGGCCTTGCGTTCGATGTGGCTGCGTGGGTTGATGACGTTGGTGAACACCATCGAGGGGCCGCAGAAAACGTCATCTTCCAGGATCACGCCCGTGTAGATCGAGACGTTGTTCTGGATCTTGACGTTGTTGCCGACCCGGCACTGCGGTGACACCACCACGTTCTGGCCGATGTTGCAGCGCTCGCCGATCACGCAGTTCGGCATGATGTGCGAGAAATGCCAGATCTTGCTGCCGGCACCGATCTCGCACGGCTGATCCACCACCGCCGTGGGATGAATGGACACTCCGGGAGCGACGCTCACGAACCAGCCCTCAGCCGTTCACGGCGCAAGATACGAGCTTCGAGGAGAAACCCTCGAACGCGGCAGGCTTGCTGACCTTGCCGGGATCCGCGATCGCGCACCCGGTCGGACAGGTGGCGGCGATGCGCTGCACCTCGGAGAACTGCACCTGGTTGAACTTGTCGGCGGCGTATCTGCCGTTGAGGAACGCGATCAGGCTGGTCAGCTCGTTGCCGACGCCCGCCTCCATGTCGCGGAAGCGCTTTTCGACTTCCTTGACGAGGGCCTCGCTCGGCTTGCGTGTGCCGCGTCCGATGCCGACGTATTGGAGCTTGCCGCCGTCGAAATCGCTGCGCTTGAAGGTGTTGGCACCGTCCACCAGCAGCTTCGCTGAGGATGCCAGCCGCTTGATCTCGGCCAGCGCCTTCACGTATGCGGCGTGGCCGGTGCATACGAACACCACATCCGCCTTGTCGAGCGCCTTGGCCATGTCGTTGGTGAAGTAGTCGGTGAGCGCGAACTTGCGCAGGTTCTGGTCATCACCCTTCACGTACGGGTCGTGAATCGTCACGCTGCACTTCCTGTCGAGCAGCAGCCTGGCGAGATAGAGCGTGGGCGAGTTGCGCGTATCCTCGGAATCGAAGCGGTAGGCCGTGCCGAGCAGCGCAATGCGTTTGCCATCGATCTTGCCGATGGCCTTCTCGGCCAGCTTGATGATCTGCGCCGGCGAATCGTCGTTGATCTTGCGCGATTCGAGAATCAGGCTGTGCGAGGTGTCGGCACCCGACTCGATCATGCGCCACCAGAGCAGGATTCCGTCCTTCGGCAGGCAATGACCCCCGACGCCGGTGGTAGGCACGAGCACGCCGCCGCTCGGCACTGCCGTGGCGCTCGCCGAAGCCGCGTCGGACTGCGATAGCCGAGCATTCACGGCGTCGCGCAGTGCAAAGAAGTCGATGTCGTTGGCATCGCAGTAGCGCACCACCTCGGCGGCGAACGCGATGCGCACGTCGCGATAGGCGTTCTCGAGCGTCTTCACGACTTCCGCCGTCATGCTGTTGGTCGCATGCAGCTTGCCGCGCGTCACGATGCGCGAGTAGATGCGCTGAATGAGCTTCGGCGTGAGCGGATGCAATCCGGCCACTAGCTTGTCGGACGCCGCGACGCGCTCTACCAGGCGACCGGGCATGACGCGGTTCGGGCTGTTGCCCAGCAGGATGTCCTTGCCTTCGACGAGACCGTGCTTGGCAAAGAACTCGCGCACCAGGGTCGTCATGCTGGAAGGCGCCAGCGTCGATTCGAAACAGATGACCGGAATATTGCCGGCCGGGCGCTTCTTGAGCGCCACCGCCAGTCCCTCGAGCGCCTCGAACAGCGGGCCGTAATCGGGTCCGAAGCCATCCTTGTCCGTCTGCACGCAGACCAGGACCATGTCGGCATCGGCACCCAGGGTGTAATCGTGCGAAGCCGACAGGACACCCGCACGCACCGAATCCGCGACGACGTTGTCGAGCGCGGGTTCCACGCCGCCGATCACCGAGCGCCCCGAGTTGATGGCGTCGACCTTCCAACCGGAGTTGCGCGAGTTCCGCTGCAGCACCAGCACCTTGGCGGGTTCATCGCTCCCTTCGCGGATCCGGGCATGCGCGAGCAGCGCCGCCATCGGCATGCCGACGATGCCAGGCCCGATCACGACGATCTTCTTCACCACCCACTGGAAATCATTTTCATTCTTGAATGACAACGGCATCGCTTTCTCCCTAGGAAGTCGCCGGCTGGTCGATGAACTGCCGGTGCCACAATTCGAGTTGCACGAGACCCCACAATGCCCGCCCGTAGACCGCTTCCGACTCGATCAACCGGCCGACCGCGCGCATGTCGAACAGACCGCGCTCGCGGCAGGCCCGGGACTGCAGGATGTCTCGCAAAAACCCGCCTACTTTACCTTGCGCCCACTGCTGCAAGGGCACCGGGAAACCCATTTTGTCGACTCGATCCCACACGC
>DATIEU010000416.1:0-2190 GCA_035455565.1 Steroidobacteraceae bacterium
AGATCAGGATGAAGACGAGCGAGTATTTGAGGTAGCGGAACTGCTCCATCAGGCCGGCGATCGCGAAGTAGAGCGCGCGCAAGCCGAGAATTGCGAAGGCGTTCGAGGTGAACACCAGGAATGGGTCCTGGGTCACCGCGAGGATCGCGGGAATCGAGTCGACCGCGAAAATCACGTCCGCAAAGTCGACCAGCAGCAGCGCGATGAAGAGCGGCGTGGCAGTCAAGTGTCCGTTCACGCGCGTGAAGAAGTATTTCCCGTCGAGGTGGTCAGCCACCGGGAACACGCGCCGCACGGCCCGCACCAGCAGGCTCTTGCCCGGATCGTAACCCTCGTCAGCCTTCAGCATGCGCAGCGCCGAGGCCAGCAGGATTGCGCCGAACACGTAGAACATCCAATCGAACGTGTGGATCAGTGCGGTGCCCGCCGCAATCATCGCGCCGCGCAGCACGATCGCACCGACGATGCCCCAGAAGAGCACGCGATACTGGTACTGCTGCGGAATGCGCAGGTACGAAAAGATCAGTGCGATGACGAAGATGTTGTCGACCGACAACGACCATTCGAGGAGGTAACCGGTGACGAACGCGATCAGCGCATCGCTTCCCGTTGGCTCACCGTATGGGCCGGGATCCCATGCAAGCCAACCGTACTCGTACAGACCGTAGATGACGCCGGCGAAGGTGAGCGCCACCGCCACCCACATCGCGGTTGCGCCCAGCGCCTGGCGGACGCTCAGCGTCTGCACCTTGCGATGCAGAAAGCCGAGATCGATCCACAGCAGCGTGAGAAAGAGAGCGAGAAAACCCAGCCAGATGCCGATCATGTCAGGGCAGATCGTCGACCGGTCCCTTCGCCCGCCGCGTCGCCATCAGGTCGGTCGCGGACAGCCCCAGGTCGAGAGCTGTGGCGCTCGCAATGTAGACCGACGAATAGGTGCCGACGAGCACGCCGATGAGGAAGGCGGTCGCGAAGCCGTGCAGCGTCTGACCGCCGAACAGCAGCAGTGCCGACACCACGAGCGAAGTCGCGCCGTGAGTGATGATGGTACGCGACAGTGTCTGGTTGATCGCGGCGTCCAGCACTTCGATGGGTGGTGCGCCACGCATCAGCGGAAAGCGCTCGCGCACGCGGTCGAACACCACCACGGTGTCGTTGATCTGGTAGCCGATCACGGCCAGCATGGAGGCGAGCACCGTGAGGTCGTACGTGAGACGAGTCACCGCGAAAAAGCCGAGAATCACTATCGGTGTGTGCAGAGCAGCCAGAATTGCGCCCACGCTCAGCTTGAATTCGAACCGGAACCAGAGATACGCCATGATGAAGATAAAGGTGAAGAGCATCGCGAGATAGCCCTTCTGGCGCAGCTCCTCGCCCACCTGCGGACCGACGACGTCGACGCGGCGCAACTCCACCTCCGGTTCCACCTTGCGCAGCGCCTCGGTAATCTGGTTGCCGATAGTCGTGCCGCTCACGTTCTCCTGCGGTTCGAGCCGTACCACCACGTCGCGTGACGTGCCGAAGTTCTGCACCTGCGCATCGGCGAATCCAGCCGCCTCGATGGCTCCGCGCGCGCGATCGATGTCGGCCGCCGCGGGATAGGCCACCTCCACGGCGATGCCACCGGTGAAGTCGATGCCGTAGTTGAGCCCGTGGTACCAGAGCGCCACCGCCGAGCCGACGATCAGGATCGCGGAAATCGTGTAGCAGATCTTCCGCGACGCCATGAAGCGGATCTTCGGAACGGTGTGGAAGAATTCCATGTCGCGGCCTCAGATGGGCAGGTGGTCGAGCTTGCGCCGGTGACCGTAGAGCAAATTGATCAGGGCGCGGCTGCCCAGCAGCGCCGTGAACAACGTCGTGAGAATGCCGATGCAGAGCGTGATGGCGAAGCCCTTGATTGGGCCGGTGCCAAAGACGAACAGCACAACGCCTGCGATCAGCGTCGTGATGTTCGAGTCGGCGATGGCCGAGAACGCCTTGTCGAAGCCCGTCGCAATCGACGCGAGCGGCGAGTTGCCGTTACGCAGTTCCTCGCGGATGCGCTCGTAGATCAGGATGTTCGCATCGACCGCCATGGCGACGGTGAGCACGATGCCGGCGATGCCTGGCAACGTCACGGCTGCCTGGATGAGGGTGAGGAGCGCTACCAGCAGGACCACGTTGAACGTCAGCACCACGTCCGCGATT
>DATIEU010000417.1:0-4672 GCA_035455565.1 Steroidobacteraceae bacterium
AAAACCCGCTGTTCGCGGGCGCCGACACGAGCTTCTGGATCCGCCAGCCGGTGCCGTTGATCGGCGGCGGGCGCGTGACGCTCTCGGGGCGCAACGGCGTCCTGGCATCGCTGCGTTCCAGCAAGGAGTTCGGCCAATCCAATTTCGAGAACCCGGGACTGGTGCTGGTGGGGTTTGGAGCCGATTTCGATCTCACGCCGACAACGCGCGTCACCGTGAACGCCAATCAGCTCTGGTTCGGCGACACGGCCGTGCTCGAGGTCGCGCGCAGCCAGGGTGACATCGAGCGCGACATCGGTCTCGATCTGTCGCTCGCGCTCACCTGGCGGCCGCTCGCGATCCAGAACCTGGTGCTCCGCCTTTCGGCCGCCGCGCTGGTGCCCGGTGGCGGCTATGAGCAGCTCTATGGCGATGCAGTGGCGTACTCGGTGCTCGGCAATGTCGTGCTCAGCTACTGAGCTCGTGCGCATGCCGCCACGTCCCCGGGGGACCACGTGCGTCGTTGCGTTGCTCGTAGTCGCGCTCTCGGCGAGTCTGGTCCGCGCCTCGTCCGAGGAGGAAGAGCCCGTCGAGCGCCACTACGAGAAGGCTCCGGATGCGCCGCGGACCCAGACACAAGCGCAGGCCGACGCCAAGAGTTCTGGTTGCCTCACGTGTCATACCGCCACCGATCAACCCACGATGCATGCGAGTCCTGCGGTGGTGCTCGGCTGTGCCGACTGTCATGGAGGCGACGCGTCCGTGCGGCGCGAGGGTGCAACCGGGCGTGCGGAGTACGCCGCAACGCGCGATCGCGCCCATGTCCTGCCGCGTTTTCCCGAATCGTGGCATTTCCCCTCGAGCGCCAATCCGGAACGGACGTACACGCTCCTCAATCGGGAGAGTCCCGAGTTCGTGCGTTTCATCAATCCCGGCGATTACCGCGTGGCGCGCGAAGCGTGCGGTGCCTGCCACCTGGCCGTGATCAAGGCGGCCGAGCGCAGCCTCATGTCGAGCAACGCCATGTTCTGGGGCGGCGCGGCGTACAACAACGGTTTGCTGCCGCTCAAGAACTATGTCCTGGGCGAGGCTTACACGCGCGACGGGCGCGCGGCGATCATCGAGGGAGCGCCGATGCCAGCCGCGCAGCGCGACGCGCATGGCGTGCTCGAACGGCTCTATCCGCTGCCCCGCTGGGAGAACCTGGAGCCCGCGGACGTGTTCCGCGTCTTCGAGGACGGCGGGCGCAATCTCGGCAACCTGTTCGCGGAAACCGCGTTGCCGAACGTGAGCGGGCAGATTCAGCGGCTCGAGGAGCCCGGGCGGCCGGACCTCAAGCAGTCCAATCGCGGGCCCGGCACCGGCGCGCGCATCGCGGTCCCGGTCCTCAACATCCACAAGACACGCCTCAACGATCCGCTGGCGTGGTTCCTCGGCACGAACGATCAGCCCGGCGACTATCGCTCGTCGGGGTGCAGCGCCTGTCACGTGGTTTACGCGAACGACCGCGACACGCGCCACGCGGCGCTCTACGCGAAGGAGGGCCACGAAGGGCAGAGCCGCTCGCGCGACCCGACCATCCCACGGGATCGCCCCGGGCATCCGCTGCAACATGCGTTCACCCGCGCAATTCCAACCAGCCAGTGCATGGTCTGCCACATGCACCAGCCAAACATGTTCATGAATACGTTCCTGGGCTACACCATGTGGGACTACGAGGCGGACGCGTCCGCGATGTGGCCGGCCGCTCAGCGCTTCCCGACGGATCAGGAGATGCGGCACTGGCTCGATCGCAATCCGGAGGGTGCGGTGGTCCGCGGGCTGTGGTCGGATCCCGGCTTCCTCAAGTCCGTCGCGACGCTCAATCCCGGGCTCAAGGACACGCAGTTCGCGGACTATCACGGCCACGGCTGGAATTTCCGCGGCGTGTTCAAGCGCGACCGCAAGGGCAATCTCCTCGACGCCGCCGGCGCAACCGTCGCACCGGACGACCCACAGAAATGGACGAAGGCCGTGCATCTCTCCTCCATCCACGTCGATGCGGGCATGCATTGCGTCGACTGTCATTTCGCGCAGGATGCGCACGGCAACGGGCATCTCTACGGCGAGGTCGCCGCGGCGGTCGAGATCGACTGCAAGGACTGCCATGGCACCGTGCGCAGCTATCCGACGTTGCGCACCTCCGGTCCGGCGGCGGGACCGAACGGGCTCGACCTGAGCGTGCTGCGCAACCCCGATGGGCGCAAGCGCTTCGAATGGATAGGGGGGAGGCTCGTGCAGCGTTCGATTCTCGATCCGGCGCGCGAGTGGCAAGTGTCGCTGGTCAAGGACTCGGTCACCCCAGGGCACGCGCGCTACAACGAGAAGGCTGCGCGCGCCAAGCTGATGGCACGCGATCCGGCGGCGCAGCGCTGGGGTGTGGACGTCGCATGGCAGGACCTGGCTCACAACGACGAGGAAGTCGAGTGCTACACCTGCCACACCTCGTGGACGACGAGCTGCGGTGGTTGTCACCTGCCGATCGAATCGAACTGGAAGACCGAGCGCCACCGGCCGGAAGGCGGCGTCACGCGCAATTTCGCCACCTATAACCCGCAGGTGGCGCGCGAAGAGATCTTCATGCTGGGCAAGCGCGGTCCCACCGAAGGTTTCAAGATCGCGCCCGTGCGCTCGTCCTCAGCCCTGGTGCTCTCCTCGACCAACAGTAATCGCGAGCGCATCTATGTCCAGCAGCCGCCGATCTCCGCCGCCGGCTTCAGCTCGCAGGCGTTCAACCCGCACTACCCGCACACCGAGCGGCGCACCGAGACCAAGACCTGCAGCGACTGTCACCTCGCGCGGGCGAATGACAACAACGCGATCATGGCGCAGCTCCTGGGGCAGGGCACCCAGTTCATCAATTTCCTGGGCCTGCACGCCTTCACGGGTCTCGAGGAGGGTGTCGCGGCCGTCCAGGTGACTGAGTGGGAGGAACCGCAGGCGGTGATCGGCAGTTATCTCCATCGTTACGCCTATCCATCGTGGTTCGCGGCCCACGAGGCGCGAGGCCGTGTCCTCCAGACCGGACATGCGCATTCCGGTGGACGTGCACAGTGCCTGCAGTTGCGGGGCGAGTACCTGTTCGTGGCAGAGGGCGCGCGCGGCACGCGTGTGTACGACGTCGCGAGCGTCGGCAACAAGGGTGTGAGCCAGAAGATCATCACGGCGCCTTTCTCGGGGCTCGGCCACGACACGCACCTCGACAGCCCCGAGGCCACCTGCGTCGTGCTCCCCACGACGCAGCCTGTCCATCCGGCGCGCAATAGCGGCGAGCTCATGCGCAGCGCAAACCTCGAGCAGGCGTTCAGCCCGATCTACAACTACGCGCTGATCACGGACGCCCAGGAAGGCCTGATCCTCACCGATGTCAACACGCTCGCGGACGGAGAGTTCCGCAACAACGAACTCGAGCGTGCGCTCACGTGGAATCCGGAAGGCCGGCTCGTGGGCGCACGGCATGCCACCGTCGGGGGCAACATCGTCTACATCGCCGCCGCGGCCGGACTGGTCATCGCCGACCTGAGCAATCCGCTGACGCCACAGCTGCTTGCGACGGTTCCCTTGCGCGACGCACGCGCTTCGATGCTCCAATTCCGCTATCTCTTCGTGACGGATGCCGAGGGACTCAAGGTCATCGACGTGACGCGACCCGCGGAGCCGAAGCTGATCGCGGGGGCGGCCATACCGCTGGCTTCCGCCGGGAAACTCTTCGTGTCACGCACCTATGTCTACGTTGCCAACGGGCCTGGCGGCCTTGCGATCATTGACGTCGAGCGCCCGGCGCAGCCACGGGTGCTGATGGAGTTCACAGCCAACGGAGAGTTGCGCGATGTTCGCGATGTCGTGGTCGCCTCGACCAATGCATCGCTCTTTGCATACGTCGCTGACGGCAGCGGCGGGCTCAAAGTCGTACAGCTCACGAGCCCGGCGTCACAGCCGAACTTCTATGGCTTCAGCCCTGAGCCGCGACCGGAGCTGATCGCACGCTACGCCACATCGACGCCAGCACTCGCGTTGTCGCGGCCGCTGGAACGCGACCGCGCCGTGGATGAAACTGGGGGACAGATCGCGGTCTTCGGCCGGCGCGGCTCGCGCCCGTTCACGCTCGCCGAAATGCAGCGGCTCTATCTCGATGCCAAGGGGGAACCGTGGTTCGTGCGGGACTGATTGGCCTGATCGTGATGCTCGCCGCTTCGCGGGCGCTGGCAGTCGACGCTGACCGGCACTTGGGTGTGGCGTCGTGCGCGTCCTCGATATGCCACGGATCGGCTAAGCCGCTGGAGGCGCACACGGTTCAGCAGAACGAATACGTCACCTGGATGCACTTCGACCCGCACGCCGAGGCCTACCGGACCTTGCTCGATGAGCGTTCAGTGGCCATCGCGCGCCGCCTGGGTATCGGCGCTGCCCACGAAGCGAAACTGTGCCTCGACTGCCACACCGACAATAAGGCGCCGGCGCAGCGCGGGCCGCGTTTTCAGTTGAGTGACGGCATCGGCTGCGAAGCCTGCCACGGCGGATCGGAGGCCTGGATTGCGCGTCATGACGATTCGCCACCTGTGCCGCGCCGCGAGCTCGCGCGTCTCGGTCTCTATCGCGGCGACGATCCGCAGCAGCGCGCCGCCCTCTGCGTCACCTGCCACGTCGGCGCAGG
>DATIEU010000418.1:0-8170 GCA_035455565.1 Steroidobacteraceae bacterium
TTCACCTGTGTGCGGCTGACGTTCACCGTGACGGGGATCTGGACGACTGATCCGGTGGTGGGCGTCAACGTGACGGTTCCCGTAAAGGTCCCGTTGTTGAGGGCGTCGAGCGGCACGGCGGCCAGATTGGCATTCACCGAGACCGCAGCGGCGGCGGAGCCGGTCGCTGGCGTTGCGTCGAGCCACGGCATGTCATCCGTGATCGTCCACGTTTGCGCCGGGAAGCCCGTCACGTTGAACGAGCGGGTGAGATCACCCGTGGCGGGCGTATTGCCGATGTTGTAGGTCAGGTTCGATACCGAGCTCGCGACGCCCGTGACGTTATAAGTGACCGTGATCGTCTGCGGACTGCCACCGACCTGTCCGGTCGCGCAGCTCGGGTCGTTCAGGCATGCGCGCACCTGGATCGTCGCGGTGTGCCGGCCGGCACCGAGGCCTGCCGACGAGCCCGGCACGATCGTGCCTTGCCCGGTGGTGGGTCCGGTGATCACTACGTTGGCGACGTTGGCCACCGCCGGGTTGCTCGTCGCAACAATGACGAACAACGTTCCCGACGCGCTGCCAGTCACGGTCGCGATCACGTCGACGGGAGCGGGTACCGCCGGCGGCAAGCTGTCGAAAGTAATCGCATTGGTCGAGAGGCTGAGCGTGAGCCCTGTGCCGCCTCCGCCACCGCCGCCGCCATTGTTACTACCGCCTCCGCCACCTCCGCCGCCGCCGCCGCAGGCGGCGAGGCTGACGAGTGCGAGGATCATGGGGGCCGCAGTGAGGCCCGAGCGCCGCAGCGCCCGCAACGTGTGCATGGGGGTGAGCCCTCGACGTCGTTATTGTTAGGAATCGATCCTAGCAACTCCGCGCGAGCGCTGACCAGCCTGAGAGCGAACGACTCTTCGATTGGGCCGGTTCCCACCGGCCGGCTCGGCGCCTTATGTCGCGGCCGACGAGCGATCCCGCCCGGCGTGCAGCATTCCGCCGATCCACGCGCACGGCAACGCGCTGAGCGCGAGCAGAATCGGGTACCACGCCGGCCCCATTTTCATTGCGATCGCGCCTATTGCACCGAATGTGCTCAGGACCAAACCAATCACACCCAGGATTATCGCGTGACGCAGCGGATTGCGCGGTGCGAGGCGCGCCGTGAGATAGCACCCGGCGATGTTGATGACAATCCGGTAACTCAACGCGAGCACGTTGTCGCCCGTGTCGTTCATGGGCTCGCCCCAGGGGGGATAGACGCCCAGCACATGGAAGATCTGATCGATCCCGAGCGACAAGACGAAGATGAAGACCAGTCCCGCCAGCACCGCCAGGATGCTGCGCCCGATGCGCCGGGGCTGGGGAGTCGCGTCAATACCCTGGATGGCCATGGCAGTCCCGTTGTTAGAAGTTGTTACAAGGACGGCAAAAGCAGCGTGAACCCGACACCCCATTATTCACGGACCCCTCCAAACTGATCACAAGTTGGCCATCTGCGGTTGCAAAAAGTCAGGCCGGTCAGGATCATCGGCGTCCGCGATCAGACCCAAGAATAAGGTATCCGTGAGTCCAGCAGCCGTTGCGACGCGTTCCCGCCTGACGCAGCTCGATGAGCTCGAGGCGGAGAGCATCTACATCATGCGGGAGGTCGCCGCCGAGTTCGAAAACCCGGTGATGCTCTATTCGATCGGGAAGGACTCCTCGGTGATGCTGCGCCTGGCCTTGAAGGCCTTCGCCCCGTCGAAGCCGCCATTCCCGCTGCTGCACGTCGATACCACGTGGAAATTTCGCGAGATGATCGAGTTCCGCGACCGGACCGCGAAGGAGCTCGGGCTGGAACTGCGCGTGCACAGCAACCAGGACGGGCTCGTGCAGGGCGTCACGCCCTTCACGCACGGCAGCAGCAAGTACACCGACATCATGAAGACCGAGGCGCTGCGCCAGGCGCTCTCGAAGTATCGTTTCGATGCGGCCTTTGGCGGTGCGCGCCGCGACGAGGAGAAGTCGCGCGCCAAGGAGCGAGTGTTTTCCTTCCGCGATGCGCAGCATCGCTGGGACCCGAAGAACCAGCGTCCCGAGCTCTGGCGGCTCTACAACTCGCGCATCCATCGCGGCGAGAGCATCCGCGTGTTTCCGCTCTCGAACTGGACCGAGCTCGACGTGTGGCTCTACATCCATCGCGAGCGCATTCCGGTGGTGCCGCTCTATTTCGCGAAACCGCGGCCGGTCGTGGAGCGCGACGGCCTGCTCATCATGGTGGACGACGAACGCCTTCCGCTTAAGCCCGGCGAAAAGCCTCGCAACGAGACGGTGCGATTTCGCACGCTCGGTTGCTATCCGCTCACCGGAGCCGTGCAATCCACTGCGACCACCGTGCCCGAGATCATCGAGGAGATGCTCGCGTGTCGCACGTCGGAGCGGCAGGGGCGGGCGATCGACTTCGACCAGGCCGCCTCGATGGAAAAGAAGAAGCGCGAGGGGTACTTCTGATGCACGGTCCCGTACCCGCCGCGCAGCGCATCGCCGAGTTCCTGGCACGGCATGAGGACAAGGAGCTCCTGCGCTTTATCACCTGCGGCAGCGTCGATGATGGCAAGAGCACGCTGATCGGCCGCCTGCTGTTCGACAGCCAGAAGATTCTCGAGGACCAGCTCGCGGCCGTGCGCAACGACAGCGCCCGCTGGGGCACCACGGGCGATGCGACCGATCTCGCCCTGCTGGTCGATGGCCTGCAGGCCGAACGCGAACAGGGCATCACGATCGACGTGGCGTATCGGTTCTTCGATACCGAGCGGCGCAAATTCATCATTGCCGACACGCCGGGCCACGAGCAGTACACGCGCAACATGGCGACCGGCGCCTCGACCGCTGATCTTGCGATCATCCTGGTCGACGCCGAGCGCGGCGTGCAGGTGCAGACCCGGCGGCACGGCCACATCGTGGCGCTCATGGGCATCCGGCATGCGATCGTCGCGGTCAATAAGATGGACCTGGTCGGCTACGACCGCGCGCGCTTCGACTCGATCCGCGCGACCTGCGAGGAATTGCTGCGCGCACTGGGCGTTCCTGATGTGCGTTGCGTGCCGGTCTCGGCCCTGCGCGGCGACAACGTTGTTCACCGCAGTGCCACGATGGCCTGGTACACGGGCGCGGCGCTGCTCGAGATCCTCGACACGATCGATGTGCGTCCAACGCACGAGCTCGAAGACCTCAGGCTTCCCGTGCAGTACGTCAATCGTCCCGATGCTTCGTTTCGCGGTTATTCAGGCACCATCGTTGCCGGCCGGACCCGCCGCGGCGATGCCGTGATGGCGCTGCCCTCGCGCCGCACCAGCCGCGTGCGCTCGATCGGCACCTACGACGGCGAGCTCGAGGAAGCGCAGGCGGGACAGGCCGTCACTGTCACGCTCGAGGACGAGATCGATATCAGTCGCGGTGACGTCCTGGTGCACAGCGATCGCAGTCCCAGCGTCGGCGACCGCTTCGATGCACACCTCATCTGGATGGCGGACGCACCGCTCCTGCCCGGCAAGCAATACGAGTTCAAGCTGGGACCGCGCTACGTCAACGGCACGGTCGAGCTCATTCATCACCGCATCGATGTCAACGACCGCAGCGAGCACGCCGCACGGGAGTTGAAGCTCAACGAAATTGCCCTGTGTCGCGTCGTGCTGAACGAGCAGGTGGCGTTCGACGCTTACGACACGTGCCGCAGCACCGGCGGGTTTGTCGTTGTCGATCGCCTGCAGCACGGCACCGTCGGCGCCGGCATGATCCGGCGGGCGGCGAGCCATGCCATGGCCGAGCGTGCCGGGAATCTCTTCTGGCAGCCGACGCGTGTGTCACGCGAACAACGCGCCAACCAGAAAGGGCAGCAACCCTGCATCCTCTGGCTCACGGGTCTGAGCGGCGCTGGCAAGTCGACAGTCGCTAATGCGCTCGAACAGATGCTTCATCTTCGCGGACAGCACAGCTATCTCCTCGATGGCGACAACGTGCGCCACGGCCTCAACAAGGATCTCGATTTCACCGACGCCGGGCGCGTCGAGAACATCCGCCGCATCGGCGAGGTCGCGAAGCTCTTCGTCGATGCGGGACTGATCGTCGTGACCGCGTTCATATCGCCTTTCCGCAGCGACCGCGAACTGGTCCGCAAGCTCGTCAACGAGGGCGAATTCGTCGAGATCCACGTGAGCACGCCTATCGAGGTGTGCGAGCAGCGCGACCCGAAGGGCCTCTACGCCAAGGCGCGCACCGGGAGCATCAAGAACTTCACGGGTGTCAGCTCGCCCTACGAGGCGCCGGAGAATCCGGAGCTCAACCTCGATACTTCGCAACTCTCCGTCCAGGAGAGCGTCGCCAGGATCATCAGTTACCTCGAAGCGACCGGGCGGCTGAAGAACTAAGACCCTCACCCTGACCTTCTCCCGCAGGCGGGAGCGGGGACGATCTCGTACAATGCGCGTCTTTTATCCCAACGCATTGTTGCGCTGAATGACCGTTCGCACGCGTTTCGCCCCGAGCCCGACCGGGTTGCTCCACATTGGCGGTGTCCGCACCGCGCTCTTTTGCTGGCTGTACGCGCGGCGTCACAGCGGCACGTTCATCCTGCGAGTCGAGGACACGGACCGGGAGCGGTCCACGGAAGAAGCCGTGCGGGTCATCCTCGACGGCATGGACTGGCTCGGTCTCAAGCCTGACGAGGGCCCCTTCTTCCAGACGCAGCGCATGGACCGCTACGCCCAGGTCATCGAGCAGATGCTGCGCGAGGGCAAGGCCTATCGCTGTTATTGCACCAAGGAGGAGCTCGAGGCGTTGCGCAGCGAGCAACTCGCACGCAAGGAGAAGCCGCGCTACGACGGCCGCTGGCGCGAGCGCACCGATTCGCGTCCGGGTGTCGACCCGGTGATCCGCTTCAAGAACCCGCTCGAGGGCGAAGTGGTGGTGGATGATGTGATTCACGGTGCCGTGGTGTTCGACAACCACGAGCTCGACGACCTCATCATCGCGCGCGCCGACGGCTCGCCCACGTACAACTTCTGCGTGGTCGTCGACGACATGGACATGAACGTCACGCACGTCATCCGTGGTGACGATCACCTCAACAACACGCCACGACAGATGAACATGCTGCGCGCGCTGGGGGTGACGCCGCCGGTCTACGCGCACGTACCGATGATTCTCGGCCCCGACGGCGCCAAGCTTTCCAAGCGGCACGGCGCGGTGAGCGTGCTCGAGTATCGGGAAGAGGGCTATCTTCCCGAGGCGCTGCTCAATTACCTGGTGCGCCTCGGCTGGTCGCACGGCGACCAGGAGATTTTCACGCTTGCCGAGATGGAGCAGCTCTTCGACATCAAGGACGTCAACAAGTCCGCCTCTGCCTTCAACCCGGACAAGCTCCAGTGGCTCAACCAGCAGCACATGATGCGCGCATCGCTCAATGACCTCGCGGTGCAGTTGCAATGGCAACTCGGGCGCCTGGGCATCGAGGCGAACAATGTCGAGCAACTGGCAGGCATCGTCGCGGCCCAACGCGAGCGCTCGAAGACGCTCAAAGAGATGGCACAGGCGAGCGTATTCTTCTTTCGAGATTTCGCGAGTTTCGATGAAAAGGCGGCGCGCAAGAACCTGACCGCGGAGGCCCGGCCTGGTTTGGCCGCAATGCGCGCGGAGCTCGAGAAGTTGACGCCCTGGAACGCCGCGAGTATCCACGCCGCACTCGAAACCGTATGCGCGCGGCTGGGCGTCGGGCTCGGCAAGGTGGCGCAGCCGCTGCGGGTCGCGGTCTCGGGCGGCGCCGTGTCGCCGCCGATCGACGCGACCGTGGCGCTGCTCGGGCGCGAGATGACGCTGGCGCGCATTGAGCGCGCGCTCGCCTACATCGACAAGCCGCAGGGTTGAGCCCTGTAAACAGCAACGAGGTGAAGAAGTGAGAAAGATCCTGGCGATCGGGGCCCTGTTGGCGTGTTCGGCGGCGGTCGCCGACCAGACGACTCGTTACACGATCATTTTTTCCGGTGAGACGCGTGGCGAGCAGGTGACAACCGTCGGAGGAGACGGACGCATCAAAGTCGCGTACCAGTACTCGCAGAACGGCCGTGGGCCCACGCTCAAGGAGGAAATCCAGCTCGCTGACGACGGCACGCTCGCGCGCTACAAGGTCACCGGCACGTCGACCTTCGGCGCGCCGGTGAACGAATCCTTCTCCCGTCGCGGCGACCAGGTTGAGTGGAAATCGCATTCGGACAAGGGCAAGAAATCGGTCTCGGGTCCTGCGGTCTATGTACCGGTCGAGTCATCGGCAGAGCCGGGCGCACTCATCGTGCGAGCACTGACGAAGCAGCCTGGAGGCCGCCTCGCAGCGTTGCCGGACGGCGAGCTCAAGGTCGCGAAGGTGACGACGCAGACGCTCGAGTCAGACGGCCGCAGTGTCAAGGTGGCGCTGTTCAACGTCACGGGCCTGTCCACCGAGCCGAGCTGGGTCTGGCTCACCGACGACGACCAGCAGCGTTTCTTTTGCTACGTGTATCCGGGCTGGATGCGCATTATCGAGAAGGGCTGGGAGGCGAGCGCGGACACGCTCGAGGTCCGGCAGGTCGCGGCCAACAACGAACTGCTCGCGAGCCTCGCCAAACGCCTGACTCATCGCTTCGACGACCCGGTCGTGTTCCGCAACGTGCGCGTCTTCGATTCGCGCAACGCGCGTCTGCTCGATCCCGCGGACGTCTACGTGCAGGGCGGGCGCATCGCCGCCATTTACGAGGTTGGCTCGACCGCCCGCGAGGACGTCGTCGAGATCGACGGCAACGGCCGCGTGCTGAGTCCGGCGCTCTTCGACATGCACACCCACGAGGGGCCATGGAACTCGTTGCTGCAGATCGCCGGCGGCGTCACGACCAGTCGCGACATGGGCGCGGACAACGCGACGCTCGCCGCGCTCGGCGCGCGCATCGATCGCGGCGAAGTGGTCGGGCCGCGGATCGAGCCGGCGGGCTTTATCGAGGGCAAGAGTGAATTTAACTCACCCGGCGGCTTCGTCGTGGCGAGCGTCCAGGAAGCGAAGGACGCCGTCGACTGGTACGCGCAGCACGGCTATCACCAGATCAAGATCTACAACTCCTTCCGACCCGAATGGGTCGAGCCGACCGCCGCATACGCACATCAGCGCGGCCTGCGCGTCGGTGGACACATACCCGCGTTCATGCGCGCCGAGGAAGCCGTGCGTGCGGGCTATGACGAGATCCAGCACATCAATCAGGTGATGCTCAATTTTCTCGTGAAGCCGACCGACGACACGCGGACGCTCACTCGCTTCTACCTGATGACCGAGCACGCGCGCGACATCGATCTCGACTCCGCGCCGGTGCAGGACTTCTTCAAGCTGCTGAAGGAGCGTGGCACCACGATCGATACGACCGTCGCGGTTTTCGAGGCCCTGTTCCTGCAACGGCAAGGGGAAACGGATCCCGGGTTCGTCAGCGTGGCAGCGAACCTGCCGGTAGGAACGCAGCGCACCCTGCGGACCAATTCAATGGATGTCACCGACAAGAACGCCGCGCAATACCGCGAGTCCTGGGAACGGGTGATGCAATTCATCGGTCGCATGCATGCCGCAGGGATCCCGTTCGTCGCGGGAACAGACTCGATGGCGGGCTTTACGCTGCATCGGGAGCTCGAGCTCTACGTCCAGGCAGGCCTCACGCCCGCGGAAGCTTTGCAGGTCGCGACCTGGAACGGCGCGAAGTACACCGGGCTGCTCGATCAACTGGGTTCCATCGAGCGCGGCAAGCGCGCCGACGTGCTCCTGATCGACGGCGATCCCACGCAGGACATCTCGGCCATCCGCCGCATCAGCCTGGTAATGAAGGATGGGGCGGTGTTCTATCCGGCGGAGGTGTACGAGGCGGTGGGCGTAAAGCGCTTCGTCGAGCCTCCCACGGTGGCCGCGAAGCGCTTCGTCGAGCCCGCCAGAGTGGCCGCAAAGAAGCTCTAAGTGCCTGTGCCGCCGTCGTTTGTTGACACTCCTGGGGGGCTCACTTACAGTCGCGCCCCTCGCGTGGGGCTGTAGCTCAGCTGGGAGAGCGCCTGAATGGCATTCAGGAGGTCGACGGTTCGATCCCGTTCAGCTCCACCACTTTCCTCCTTAACTCACTTACGTTTCTTGTGCGGAGATTTGGGAACATCTCCGTCCATG
>DATIEU010000419.1:0-5044 GCA_035455565.1 Steroidobacteraceae bacterium
ACCGGGAAGGGCAACTGCTGTCCGAGCTTGTGTTGCAGCCACTCGCTCGCTTCACCCAGCGCGCGATGGCTCGTGAAAAGCAAAAACGCTCGCCCGCCGCTCGTCTCGAGCAACGGCAATGCCGCCTCAACCGTGTGGCGCGCGTGATCGGGATCGGCGGGATCGGAGATGGATTCCGGCAGATAGATGAGCGCCTGGCGGCGATAGTTGAACGGACTTTCGATGCGCACAGAACGCGCCTGCGGCGCGCCGATGCGCGCTGTGAAGTGGCTGAAGTCCTCGCCCACGGCGAGCGTGGCCGACGTGAAAATCCAGGCGCACGGGCCGGCCGTGATGAACTGTTGCAGGCGATCGGCGACCTCGAAGGGAATGAAACGCAGCGTCCAGCTCTGCGTGGCGACGTCGATCCAGCGCGCGCCCGCCTCTTCTTCTAGATCACGGAGCTCCGCGCAACTGCGCAGCAACTCCTCGCTTCGCCGCGCGCAGTGACTCACGCCGGTCGGGCCGTCGAGGCCGCGCAGCACGCCGTGCGCGCGCAAGAGCGTCGCTTCGAGCTCCGCGAGCCGCTCCACTGCGATCGCGGGCACGGAGCGCCAATCGATCCGGCTCGCGCCACGTGGAAAGGCTGCGCGGATCTCCATGACGAGCGCTTCGAGCGTGCGCAATCCGTCCGCAAGGGTCGTGTCGCTCACTCCGGCCGATTTGAGCTCGGCCGCGGTGTCGCGTGCGAAGCCGAGTATCTGGCGCGAGCTCAGGGTGACGCCAAAAAACTGCGCCGCCGTTTCCGGCACCTGGTGTGCCTCATCGAGAATGACCGCTTCGGTACCGGGGAGCAGGTCGCCAAATCCGCTCTCCTTGAGCGCCAGGTCCGCGAGCAACAGGTGGTGATTGACGATGACCATGTCCGCGGCCTGCGCTTCACGGCGGGCGGCGAACACGTGACACGCCGCGAACTCTGGGCACTCGGTGCCCAGGCAGTTCTCGCGCGTCGAGGTGACGGCGGGCCAGATGGCGTGTCCTTCGGGCACCTGGGTGAGCTCACTCACGTCGCCTGCCCCCGTGCGCACCGCCCAGTTCTCGATGCGTTCGAGCACATTTGCAGAGGGACCCTCTCCCTTAAGCGGCAGAGGCAGCAGGTCCGGGGCGGCGCGTGCCAGCTTGAGCCGATGACGGCAGAGATAATTGGCGCGTCCCTTGAGCAGCGCAATCTTCACGGGGCGGCCGAGCGCCGCGCTCACGGCCGGCAGATCGCGGTGGAACAACTGGTCCTGGAGCGTGCGCGTGCCGGTGGAAATGATCACGTGACGGCCGGACAGGAGCGCGGGCACGAGGTACGCGAAAGTCTTGCCGGTGCCGGTGCCCGCTTCGATCACCAGCGGCTCGAGCTTCCGGAGCGCATCCGCGACGCAGCGAGCCATCTCGATCTGCTCGGCGCGCGGCGCGAAACCGGCAACGTTGCGGGCCAGCGGTCCGTCCGGGCCCAGGATGTCCTCGACTGCTAGCAAGAGCCCCCGTCCCGCGAACCTGAGGGGGAGGGACCTCCGTCCGCGGCGCCACTCAGTTTCGTGCGTGCCTAGAACTTCGCGGCCAGGTCACGGAAGGTGTCCTGGTCGGCTTTGATGCGCAGTTTAATGAATGGGCCCTGCTCCGTGTAGCGATTGCGCGAGAAGTCCTCGTCATGGAAACCGACAAAGTTGTAACCCACGGCGATCCACACATTGCGCGCGACGGTCACGCCGAAGTCGATGCCGACCGCATATTCGTGCACGTCCGAGCGCCAGGAGTTGAGCGCGTAGCTCTGCAGGCCGATGTCGTAGCGCGAACCGACGTCGCGACGCACGTCGAAACCGTAGAGATCGCTGTAGCCCGTGTAGCGCTCGCCGTCGAAGGTCGAGCGGGTATAGCGCGCGCCGAACTGCAGGCCGAGCTGCGTGCGCTCGTTCGGCTTGAAGTTGGCGTTGAGCGAATCGACCAGGCGCCAGGATTCCGCACCGATCCCGATCGCCTGCTGGTCCTCGTAGATGAGCTCGAGCCGATCCAGCAGGACCCAGCGGCTAGCCGCCGGGCGGTAAGCCCAACCGAAGCCGAGATCGACCTGCGAGGTATCGAAGCCCGTGAGCATGTCGCTCTGGGTCGCGAGCAGCGACAACGAGAACGCGTGACCGCCCAGCGCTTCGCGATAGAGGCCGCTCGCGAGCGTGAGGCGATCCTCGAGGTCCGAATTGCGCAGTTCCGCCCGCGAAGTGAACGTCCAGAGCTCAGACTGGTAGAGCGCGCCGGCGAAGGCGGCCAGGTAATCGTCGCTCATGCTACCGGAGGCGAGCGGCACTTCGGGATTGATCGGCCGCGCGTTCGCGCCGCGAATCGTGTTGCTCTGATCGACACCGACGTCGAGCGCCCAGCGATCGCTGAGCTGGAAGCCCTGGGTGAGGCCGAGGTTGGCGAAGGTGCGCGGGCCGAACTCGGTCTGCTCGGCGCTCAGGCTGCTCTCGATCCGGGCGCGCTCCCACGGCGCCGCACGCACGCCCGCGCGCGTCATGTCGCTCGTGATGTTCTCGCCTTCGGCATGCTCGTATTCAGCGAACAGCGTGGTGTCGGGCGTCAGGCGCCAATCGGAGCCAACGACAGCGCGCGTCGGGAAGTCGATGCTCGAGTTGTCGCCCTGCAGCGTGAAGTCGGCCGCGGCCCTGAGACGCACCCGGTCCTCGAGCACATCCATGCTGCTTGCGACGTACGCCTGGTCGGAGCCGGTCTTACCGGCGCTCGTCACGTCCTCGACGTGGCGCAGGCCCGCGCTCACGCCGCGCGTCTCGTCCTGGTAACGCACTTCGGCCGAAGCCGCGTCGCGCTGCGAAGCCTCGGTCAGGTATTCCTGGCGGTACGCCTCACCCTGTATCGCGACCCGGTCTGTCAGTGCGAAGCGGGCGTCCGCGCCCCACTTACGCGAGCCACTCTCGCTCGCAACCTGCTGTCCGACGCCGAATGCTTCCTCCTGCTTGCGCAGGTACACGCGACCGTCGAGCCGGTGTGAGGTGTGGGTCAGTTCCGCGAGGTACGCGTTGGCATTGGCGGGCGATGGATCGACGTCGGCGTGCGAGCGCGCGATCTCCGCGCGCAACTCCGTCGCCTCGCCCAGGCGCACCGTCAGATCTGCGCCCGCGAGGTCATGGTCGCCGCGCTGGGCGCCCTCGTGCACGACGCTCAGGCCCACTTCGGCCATGTCGCCGGCCAACCGGGTCGCGATGCGTCCACCGGCGGTGGCCTTGTCAGTCGTGGTCGCGCTCGTTTCGTAGTCGGCCACGATGTAGACCGGGTTGAAGTCGACGTCGCGGCTCGCCACCGGCTGCTTGAAGAAGAGCTCGCCCTTGGCGTAATCGATGCTGTAGTCGAGGAAGCGGGCCAGCTCCCGCGTGCTCACGATGCGCTCGCTGTGGAAACGGTCGCGCACTTCGATGCGCACCTTTTCGCTGCCAATGATGAGCGGCCGGCGCGACAACCGATACAGGCCCGAGGTGCCGTCGCCGCGCAGCTCGTCCTTCATGAAGGTCTGCTCGCTCTGGGCGGCGAAGGCGTTGACGCTGAAGCGCTCACCGGCGTACTCGGTACGCAGGCCGTTGATGGTGCGGCTGTAGCGCGTCAGCTCGGTCACGGTGAGCCCGGTCTCGAAGTCGCCGAACACGGCGTAGAACTGCTCGCGCTCGAGCTTGAGGTAGAGCTTGCGCGAGCTCGCCGCTTCGTTGCGCTGCTCCGTGTTATCGCCGTACAGCGTGTAGTAACGATCGGGCTCGATCACATCGTGCAGGCGCGCCGGATCCGTGCCGTGCTCGCGCGCCGAGTCGTACGCGATGGTGAGCAGGAAGTCACCGCGGATGCGTCCCTTGGCAAAGAACGCAACCCGGCCGTCTTCGGTCATGCCCTCTTCGAGGCCGGCCTCGGTCGCAGCCTCCTGGTTCTTGCTGAGCGTGCGATACGCCGCGGTACCCTCGGCGATGCCGACCATGACCCACTCGCGAGCCGCGGGCTTGAGCCATGCGCGCAGCTCCTGCTCGCGGTCCTGGCCGAACTTGAGGTGCACGACCACCTGTCCCGTCTGCGTGGTGGGCTCGAGCTCGATCAGTGCCGAGCCATCTTCTTCCACCGTGTACGTGGGCTCACGCTGGCCGGTGACCACGAGCTGCTGCTCGGTGAGCGATTCCACCTCGAACCAGGAGCGATATGGCGGATCGACGCGGAAAACGCCGAGCGTCCCCGGCCGCGCAGGCTTGCCGTATTGATCTGTCACCCGGATGCGCAGCACGGGGTGCGTGCGACCGTCCGCAATCAGTTCCGAGCCTTTCGCATCAAGCGCGGCGCGCGTCGGCCCGCCGGCGTAATGAATCTGGCGGATCAGGCGATCGACCTCGATGCCGTCCGCATCGCGTACGATCGCGGTGAGCTCGCTCGGTCCCTCTGGGATATCGACACCGCGCCACAGGCTCAACGCCACGGTGCCCGAGCGATTCTCGCTGGCGCCGTAGAAGTTGAGCGCGTTCACCGGCGCACCGTTGACCGCGAGCTCGACGCTCTGGCCTGGCAGATGACGGATCGCCACCTTCAAGCTGGTGATGGTCGGTGCGAAGTCAGGCCGCGGCATCACCCAGTCGATGCCCGGCGCCAGCGACTCGACGCTCGGCACTTCGTTCGCCAGTGTCTCCGGATCGACGAACCGGGCCTGCGAGGCGCGCGGGCGCACGGCGGAGAGCATGTTCATGACCCCGCGCGTGCGGGCTTCACCGGCGACTGCCGGCGCATCGGCCGACCCAATGTCGAGCTCCACCACCGGCGTCTTCTGCGTCGTCTGCGTCGGCGAGTCGAACAGCACCACCGAGCGGAGCGTGCTGTCTGCCACGACGTTCGAGGGCTTGCGAAGCGTGAAGGAGACTTGCCGCTCCAGGGCCGCACCGCTCTCGCCGAGCGTAAAGCTCAGCACGCCCTCGGCAACGCCGGGCTCGACCAGCGCGTCGCCATCGACGGTCGCGCTCTCCACAACGTAGCTATAGCCCTG
>DATIEU010000420.1:0-14210 GCA_035455565.1 Steroidobacteraceae bacterium
TCACGGACGAATCGGTGGTCAACGTGGCGCGGCCCGACATTCACCGCGATCTCGCCACGACGCTGCCGGCCATGCAGTGGGTGGTCAACGCCTACATCCTGGCGATGTCCGCGCTGCTCCTGATTGGCGGCGCCGCCGCCGACCGCTTCGGACGCCGGCGCATTTTTCTGGTGGGCATCGCAATCTTCGCGATCGCCTCGCTCGGTTGCGGGTTGGCACCCACGGTCGATGTCCTCACCGCGTCGCGTGCGATCCAGGGTCTCGGTGCCGCGCTGCTCATTCCGTGCTCGCTCGCCATCATCGGTGCCGCGTTCGACGAGAACGAACGTGGCGCGGCGATCGGCATCTGGTCTGGCGCCTCGGCAATCGCCGCCGGTATTGCGCCGCTCGTCGGCGGTTGGCTGGTCGATCACGTCTCGTGGCGCGCCATCTTTCTCATCAACCCGGCGCTCGCCTTGATCGGGATCTGGATAGCGCTGCGTCATGTACCGGAAAGCCGCGATCCTGAGGCGCCGCAGAGCCTGGATTGGAGTGGCGCGTTGCTGGTACTCGCGGGACTCGGCAGCCTGGTGTACGGATTGATCGCGGCATCGACTCTCGGCTGGCGGGATCTCGAAGTGCTGGCTTCACTCGGCGCGGGCGCCGTGCTGCTCACGGCTTTCATCGCCGTCGAGCGATTCAGCGCCGCACCCATGATGCCGCTCGGCCTGTTTCGAGCGCGTACGTTCAGCGGCGTCAACGTGCTCACTCTTCTTCTGTATGGAGCGCTGGGCGGCGCCTTCTTTTTCCTGCCCTTCCTCCTGATCCAGGTTCATGGTTATTCCGCGACCGCGACGGGCGCCATGTTCCTGCCGTTCACGCTGGTCCTCGGCGTCCTCTCACGCTGGTCCGGCGGTCTCGTCGATCGAGTCGGCGCGCGCGGTCCGCTGGTGCTGGGACCGGCGATTGCCGGCGCCGGCTTCGCGTTGCTCGCCGCGGTCAGCGGCGATGGGCGCTACTGGATGCTCCTCACGCCGATGATCGTCCTGGGACTGGGCATGGCAATCACGGTGGCGCCGCTCACGACCACCGTGGTCAACGCCGTGCCTGCCCGGCAGACCGGTCTTGCCTCCGGCATCAACAATGCGGTGGCCTCGGTGGCGGGGCTGCTCGCGATCGCCCTGCTGGGAACGATCGCCCTCATCACGCTCAATGGCGCGCTGGACCGCAAACTCGCCAGCTCTACGTTCCTGCCCGAAGTCTCACAGGTTATCGATGAGGCGCGCGGTGGCTTTGTGATGCCGCGAATGCCGGAAAACCTCACCGCCGAGGACCGGCAGGCGGCCCAGGTCACTATCCAGACCGTGTATGCCGACACGATCCGACTGGTACTGTTCATCGCGGCTGGACTCGCCCTCGCGGGCGCCCTGGCCGCCGCCCTGACGATCGAACCCGGCATACGCGCGCGAAATCCACCGTAGAATGGCAGCTCGTCTCGCGTCCTCGAGGTTGTCGATGCTCTTTACACGCTGGCCCGTCATGGCATCTCTTGGTATCGCTTGTTCACTCGCCGCCGAGGTTGTTCCCGCGAACCCGGCGGCCCTGCCGAATGCAGCCGAGCTCGAACGAATGAGCGCCCGTCTCGCGCCGGTCGACGTTCGGGTGGACGTGAGCGCGTTGCCCGGCGAGGAGCGAGAGGCCCTCGTCCGCCTCATCGAAGCCGCGCGCATCATTGACGCACTCTTCATCCGCCAACGCTCGCCGAGCAACGACGCAGTGCTGCTCGCACTCCTCGCGGATGCCACACCCCTCGGCCGGGCGCGCCTCGATTATTTCCTCATCAACAAGGGCCCAGGGTCCGAGCTCGACGAAGACCGCGTGTTCGTGCCGGGCGCCGGGCCGAAGCCCGAAGGTGCCAATTTCTACCCGCCGGGCAGCACGCGCGACGAGATCGATGCGTGGATGAAATCGCTGCCTGACGCCGAGCGCACAGCCGCGACCGGGTTCTTTACGACCATCCGCAGAGCGAACGACGGCAAGTTGACCGCCGTGCCTTACTCCATGGAATACCAGGGCGAGCTCGCCGAAATGGCGCGGCTGCTGCGTGAGGGTGCGGCCCGCACCCGGCAGCCGACGCTCAAGTCCTTCCTCGAAAAGCGCGCCGACGCCTTCCTGTCGAACGACTACTACGCGAGCGACATCGCCTGGATGGAGCTCGACGCCTCGCTCGAGCCCACCATCGGACCGTACGAGGTGTACGAGGACGAGTGGTTCAACTTCAAGGCGGCCTTCGAGGCCTTCATCGCGGTCACGGACGTCGAGGAAACGCGCAAGCTCGCGCGTTTCAGCCAGGAGCTGCAAGGCCTCGAAGATCGCTTGCCGATTGAGCCGCAGTTGCGTCGCGCGAAGCTCGGCGGCTATTCGCCGATCCGCGTGGTGAACGTGGTGTTCTCCGCGGGCGATGGCGACCACGGCGTGCAGACGGCGGCTTTCAATCTGCCGAACGACGAGCGCGTGGTCGCCGAAAAGGGCTCCAAGCGTGTCCTGCTGAGAAATTTCCAGCTGGCCAAGTTTGACAAGGTACTGAGGCCGATCGCGGACAGCGCACTGGCGCCGCCGGATCGCCCACTCGTGGCGTTCGAGCCCTTCTTCACGCATATCCTGATGCACGAGCTGATGCACGGGCTCGGACCGCAGACCATCCGTGTCGGGGGCCGCGATACGACCGTGCGCCAGGAATTGAAGGAGCTCAATGGCCCGCTGGAGGAAGCCAAGGCCGACATTTCCGGCCTGTGGGCGTTGCAGTCCCTGATGGACAAGGGCGTCATCGACAAGGCGCAGGAACGCAGCATGTACGTGACGTTCCTGGCCTCGACATTTCGCACGTTGCGATTCGGCTTGAAGGAGTCGCACGCCAAGGGCATGGCGCTGCAGGTGAATCACCTGCTGGACCACGGCGCTGTGAAAGTGACCAGCGACGGCCATTTCACCCTCGACCTCGCGAAGACCAAGAAGGCGGTCACCTCCCTGACGCATGACATCATGACGCTGCAGGCGCACGGCGATTACGCTGGCGTGAAGAAGCTCCTCGAGCATATGGTCGTCATTCGCCCGCAAGTGCAGAGCGTGATCGATCGGCTGACGGGAGTTCCCATCGACATCGCGCCCAGGTTTGTGACCGCGGAAGAATTGACGCGTCCATAACTCACGTAGAGGAGACAACCATGCTCCGTACGAAACCCGTAACGATCCTGATGTTTCTGTTGAGCGCGGCCACGCTCGCCGCATGTGCGCCCAAGGGCTCGCAGCACGATCCCGCCGCGGACGAAGCGGCCGTGAGCACAGCTGCGGCGAACTGGGAAAAGGCCTACAACGAGAAGAATGCCGAGGCCGTAGCTGCACTCTACACGGAGGATGGCCAGCTCCTGCCGCCGGGACCGGCGGTGGTGAACGGTCGCTCGGCGATTCAGGAGTTCTGGGCGAACGACATCGCCGCGGGCAACATGTCTTTCGCGATCACTGCGGATACCACCGGTGTCGGCGGTGACTGGGCGTATCGTTCGGGCTCGTGGCGCGCCATCGGCGCCGACGGCTCGACCGCGGCCACCGGCAAGTACATCGAAGTGTGGAAACGCGTCGCGGACGGATGGCAAATGCACCGCGACATCTGGAACGTGGACGAAGCGGCGCCCGCCGCGCCGGCGGAAGGGACTGCTCCCGAGCCATCGCAGCCCTGATCAGCACGCGTCCTGTAGTGGATCGCCGCGCCTCCATCAAGCTGATCGGCGGCGCGGCGGCAGCCGTCGCTCTGGGTGCGGCCAGGCTGGCTCGCCCGGCGGCGCGTCCGGACACGCGACCCAATATCATCCTCATCATCATCGATGACATGAGATGGGACGAGTTCGGCGCGGGCGGCCATCCGTACCTCGAGACACCGAACATCGATCGCCTCGCCCGCGAGGGTGCTTCGTTCTCGCAGGCCATTCACGCGACACCGCTCTGCTCGCCCAACCGCGCATGCCTGCTGACCGGACAGTATGTCGCCCGGCACGGTGTCTACAACAACGCGGACCGCAGCCTCCTCAGCCACCTGTTGCCGACCTTCCCACAGGAGCTCAAGCGCGCGGGCTACGCGACGGGCCTCGTGGGCAAGTGGCACATGGGAAACGACCCGACGCCACGCCCCGGATTCGACTACTGGGTCAGCTTCGCGGGCCAGGGAAAGATCAACGATCCCGAACTGTTCGAGGACCGGCGTCTCCAGAAGGTTTCGGGATACGTGACCGACCTGTTGACCGACCGCGCGCTGGGATTCATCCGCTCACAGCGCAACGCGAAGCATCCCTACTTCCTGTACCTCGCGCACAAGGCGATCCACCCCGATGCGATCCAGCGCAACGACGGCTCGATCGACACGCAGTTCGGCAGCCGCTACATCGCCGCCGACCGACATCGCGGCCGCTACCAGGACAGGACCTTTCCGCGCACGCAAGTGGCCAAGTCGCCGGCGCAGGCTGTCGCGGGCAGCGTGATGGTCGAGCGCTTCCTCGAGCGCAAGCAGTCCGAGTCCACAGTCCGCGAATTCGGCGCGATGCTCGATCCCGGCATGAGCGAGCAAAGCATCCGCGAGCGCGCGGAGATGATGCTCGCGGTCGACGAAGGCCTGGGCGCCATCCTCACGGAGCTCGAAGAGTCCGGGACCCTCGATCACACCGCCATCATCTTTGGCAGTGACAACGGTTTTTTCTTCGGTGAGCATGGCCTGAGCATCGAGCGCCGCCTTCCGTACGAGGAAGCCGTGCGCGCGCCGCTGCTGGTGCGCTATCCGCCGCTGGTGAAGCCGGGAAGGCGCGTTGCGGAGCTGGTGTCCTCGATCGACGTCGCGCCGACGATCCTGCAGCTCGGTGAAGCCTGGATCGGCCAGCTGGTGCAGGGCATCTCCTTCTTGCCACTGCTCAGGAACGACAAAATGCGCCCGATGCCGCGCAGCTCAGTCCTGATCGAGAACTTCAGCGATGACCGGCCCTTCCCGTGGGTGCTGGACGCCGATTACAAGGCGATCCGCACCGATCGTCACAAGCTCATCCACTGGATCCAGCATCCGGAGCTCGACGAGCTCTACGACCTGCAGGCCGATCCGCGTGAGCAGCACAACCTCATGAAGGACGCCCGAAGCCGTGAGCTCGCGGCCAGGTTGCGCGCGGACCTGGGGCGGCTCGTCCAGCAATCGATCGGGCTGTGACGGGGCAACGCGTCGCGCGCGGTTCCCCAGGTCCCTGAGCCGGAGCTCTCGCCCTACTTCGCCGTCGCAGCCCGCGCAGCGAGCTCGCCCGAGATGCCGTGGAGTCCGACACCGGGATGCGTGCCCGCGCCGCACAGAAAGAGTCCCTCAATGGGGGTCGCATAACGGGCCGCCGCGGGGACGGGCCGCATGAAGAGGATCTGGTCGAGCGCCATCTCGCCCTGGGACACGGCCCCCTCGCGCAGGCCGAAGCGCGACTCGATATCGGGCGGCGTGAGAACGAGTTGATCGAGCACCAGCGACGCAAAGCCCGGCAGGTGGCGGTCGACGCGCGCAATCGCTTGGTCCGCGATCGAGTCGCGCAATGCGCTCCACGCACCCTCGCGCAGCCGGTAAGGCGTGTACTGAACGTGCAGGATCGCAACGTGCCGGCCCGTCGGCGCGAGATCGGGCTGCGTGATGCTGGGGAAGCGAATCTCGAGGAACGGTTCCTCGGAGCAGCGACCGTACTTGGTTGCTTCGTAGGCGCGCTCGACGTCGCGGATGGTGGGCGCGATGACGAGTCCCCCGGCGAGCGGATTGGCCACAGCGCGTGGCAGCACCGTCGTGGGCAACGCCGCCAGCGCCAGCAGGATCTTGGTGGTCACTCCGCGGTAGCGGATGTTGCGCACGGCATGAATGAATTCAGGATCGTGATGGCGCGGGTCGATGAGCTCGAGGAGGCTGCGATTGGGGTCGAGGCTCGAGATCACCGTGCGACAGGCAATCTCCTCGCCCGCATCGAGCACTACGCCCGTTGCACGCCCATCCCGCACAGCGATGCCATAGACCTTGCGGCTGCGCTCGATCATGACGCCCGACTCGAGCGCTCGCTGTTCGTAGGCGCGTGCTGGTACCTCCTGCCGTGCCGCAGCGAGGCGCCCGGCCTGTCGATGCAGGAAGCTGAATGCAGTGCCCGCCGCGGTCGGTCCCTGCGCGAGATCCATGACACCCTGCGCAGCCAGCAGGCCCTTGAGCGCCGGAGTCTCGAATTCATCGTCGAGCAGATCCGCGATCGGGATGGGAAGCGTCCGCAGCAGCTCCGCCATACCGGTGCGACCCAGGTTGCGGAACTTGAGACCGAGATTCGCCAGCGCGAGGAATTCGCCGAAGCCCTCAGCATCGATGCGCGGCGGCGGCGCGCGATACAACTCGCTGAGGAATCCCGCGAGGGCCTGCATGCGGCGCGCGAATTCGGGCCAGCACGCGGCATCGCTGGCGGAACGACGCGCGAGGCTTTCCGAGGGCGCGCCCGCGAGATCGAGCACCAGCGGCTCACCGTCGCCAAGCGCGACGAGCGTCGCGGATGATACCGGCGCAAACGGCGCCGCGCGGTAGCCGGGCGCAAACTCGAGCTCGCGCGCGGCACCTCCCAGCGCATCGGATTCGTTGATCAGCAGCACCTTGGAGCCGCTGCCGGCAAGCCTGGCGGCCGCTACCAATCCATCGACGTCCCCGCCGATGACCACGGCGTCGAATATGCGTGCGCCGCGTGCGACGTTCATGCGCGCGCTCCGCTGTCGGCCAGGATGCGGAATGCGGCCAGCCGCCCGGCCGCGCCCATCACGCCGCCGCCGGGGTGGGTGCTCGCGCCGCAGTGGTAGTAGCCGCGGATCGGCGTGTTGTAGCTCGACCAGCGCAACGCCGGGCGCTGGAAGAAGAGCTGCTGCAGGGCGAGCTCGCCCTGGAAGATATTTCCCTCGGTCAGGCCGATCTTCTGCTCGATGTCCGCCGGCGTGATCACCTGGCGCCCGACGATGGCTGACTTGAGATTGGGTGCGTACGCACTGAGCGTCTCGATCACCGCATCGCCGAACGCCTCGCGTCTGGCATCGGTCCAGCCGCCCTCGATGTGGTACGGGGCGTATTGCACGAAGATGCTCGCCACGTGTTTGCCGGGCGGTGCCATGTTCGGGTCGATCATCGACGGGAACACGATGTCCATATACGGTCTCTTGGAAAACCCGCCCGCCTTGGCGTCGTCGAAGGCGCGCTCGAGATAATCGATGCTCGGGCTGATCGA
This sequence comes from Steroidobacteraceae bacterium, assembly GCA_035455565.1. Lineage (GTDB taxonomy): Bacteria > Pseudomonadota > Gammaproteobacteria > Steroidobacterales > Steroidobacteraceae > DATBVX01. The sequence continues at coordinate 7,284 of DATIEU010000420.1, forward strand.
GATCGCGCCGCGATGATGCGCACCGATGCCGGGCAGGCAGGTGAAGTTGGGCAGCTCGCTAAGCGCGAGGTTGACCTTGCCGGAGGAGCCGCGAAACCTGAAACGCCGGATCTGTTGCAACAGGTCCTCGGGCAGCTCCTTGCTCTCCACCAGTTGCAGATAGGTACGGCGCGCATCGAGACCCGACACCACGACCGGCGCGAACAATTCCTCGCCATTCTCGAGAACCACCCCGCGCGCACGGCCGCTGCGTACCAGCACCTGCTTGACGGGTGCCTCCACGCGCAACATCGCGCCATGCGAGCGAGCTGCGCTGGCGATCGCGGCACTCACCGTACCGTTACCGCCTTTGCAGAATCCCCAGGCACGGAATGCGCCGTCGATCTCACCCATGTAGTGATGCAGCAGCACGTACGCGGAGCCGGGCGAGCGCGGGCCGAGGAACGTGCCGATGATGCCGCTGGCGGCTTTCGTCGCCTTGAGCGGACCGAACTCGAACCATTCGTCGAGGTAATCCGCCGAGCTCATCGTGAGCAGCTTGTAGAGCGCATGAAACTGGTCGCGGCCGAGCGAGCGCAGATGCCGGCCGAGCTGCAACATGCCGCGCAGATCGCTCGGCGCGAGTGATGTCGGATCGGGTGGAACCAGGCTCAGGATCGGCTTCACCGCCTTGGCCATGTGCACCATCAGGTGCCCGTACTCGACGCTCGCCTCCGCATCGCTCGGCGAGTGGCGGTAGATTTCGCGGCGCGTGAGATCGGCATCGCCCCAGGAGCCGAGATAGTCGCCGTTGGGAAGGGGCGTCACGGTGCTTTCGAGCGGGAGAATCTGCAGACCGTGCCGTGGCAACTCGAGATCGCGGATGATCTCCGGTCGCAGCAGGCTCACCACGTAGGAGAACACGGAGAATGTGAACCCGGGGAAGATCTGCTCGCTCACCGCGGCGCCGCCCAGTACCGGCCGTCGCTCGAGCACGAGCACCTTGCGCCCGGCGCGCGCGAGATAGGCCGCATTGACGAGGCCGTTGTGGCCGCCGCCCACCACAATCACGTCCCAGTTCTGCCGGCTGCTCATGAAGCCTTCTTGCGCGGCGGATCGAAGAACGGGAGCTTGCGCACCCACGCGTTGGCGCGCTTGCGCTGATGCTCGACGGTGACTTCCATCTCGACCGGCGTGTCCGGCGCAAAGTGCGGCGCGCGCAGGTGCGCGAGCACGAGGTATTTCTTCAGGAGCGGCGACCAGCAGCCGCTCGACCCATAACCCACCTGCTCGCCTTGACGGTAGATCGGCACACTCGTGCGCCAGGCGATCGTCGGTAACGCCGGCACGAGATGAGCGGTGCTGTAGAGCGCTTCGAAGGAATCGAGATCGACCTCGATGCCCACGAAGCGCCACGCCGGCCCCCTCGCCTGCTCGTCCTGGAGCGCGCGCTTGCCGTTGAAGGCTTCCTTGTCGAGCTGCACGGTCCAGTCGAGGGACAGTTCGTACGGTGAGGACTTCTGCTCTTCGATCATCGCGTGGCGCGACGAGTGATAGTCGACGTCCAGCATGACGAGACCCGCCTCGATGCGCACGACGTCGAGCGCCCAGATGCCCGCTGGCGTAATGCCGTAGCCCGCGCCGGCACTCATCAGTGCGTCCCACACGGCGAGCGCCTGCCCGGTGGGAATCCACAGCTCGTAGCCGAGGTCGCCGGTGTAGCCGGTGCGCGAAACCTGCAGATCGACGCCCGCGATGCGCGCGTCCATGAGGCGGAAGTACTTGAGCTCGTCGAGTGAGCGGTCCGCGACCGCGGTCAACACGGCGCGCGACAGCGGGCCCTGGAGTGCGAGCGTACCGTAGTCATCCGACTCGTCCTGGATCTCGACGTCGAGCCGGAAGGCGTTGAGTTGCAGCCAGCGGAAATTGGGCTCGGCCGACGTGAGGCGAAACGTGCTGTCGTCCAGGCGGCTGATCGTGCCGTCATCGATCGTCTTGCCGCGCGCGTCACACCACGGTGTGTAGAGCACCTGCCCCGGTTTCGATTTGGCCACGTTGCGCGTGACCATGCGGTCGAGCAGCCGCGCGGCATCAGGACCGGTGATGCGGTACTTGTGGAGTGGCGACACATCGAAGAGCGCCGCGGCATTGCGAACCGCGGCGTACTCACGCTCATGCGTCCAGTCGTAAGCGCTCGCCACGGCGTGCCCCGCCCAGCGGCGCCAGGTCTGGCCGAGCACTAACGGTGCGGTGCGTGCGTGAAACGGCGTCGTTTTCAGCATGAGTCCGGTCGGCGGCATTCACGGCTTTTTCACGCGATGCCTGATCTATTTGTCGTTCAAGGGCTTGGAGGGATCGTAGCGTCACGAATTGAAACGGGTCAACCCGCGCGCGTCAGTCGACGTTCGACTTGGGAGCGCACTTCGCATAGGCTCGAACCGCCGACGTCGCGCACCGCGGCGTCACCCTCGATAACAACACGCAACAAAGGGGTTAGCGATGAACCTGCAAAAGATCCTTGGTTTGCTCGGTATTGTGCTCGCGGTAGTTGGCGCGTTCGTCACGATTCCATATGCGGCGGCGATCCTGCTGATCCTGGGCCTGGTCGTGGGAACCAGCGTCCTGGCCGAGCATCACGTGAGAGTCATGGTCTCGGCGCTGGTGCTGACGGGCCTGGCCAACCTGTTCTCTACGATACCCGGTGTCGGAAGTTATCTGGCGACGATCTTCGAGAGCATCGGCGTGCTGGCCGCAGGCGCTGCCTTCATGATCATCCTGCGCAACCTCTACGCCCGCTTCAAGCCGTGAGAATCAGCCACTGACCTTTTAAGCCGCCTTCGGGCGGCTTTTCTTTTCGTGCGCGCCTCTGCAGAGTCCTCGGTCGGGACTGAGGAGGCACCCTTCATGGATATCCAGCGCCTACGGGCCGAGACACCGGGCTGCGCGGAGCGCATACACCTGAACAACGCGGGCGCCGCGCTCATGCCCGCGCCCGTGGTCCGCGCGCTCCAGGACCATGTCGATCTCGAAAGCCGCATCGGCGGGTATGAAGCCGAAGACCTGCGCGCGGATGCGGTCACGGCCGCATATCAGTCCGTGGCTCAGCTGATCGGCACACGGTCGCAAAACATCGCCTTTACAGAGAACGCGACTGCTTCTTCAATCCAGGTCCTCACATCGATTCCGTTTGCACGCGGTGACGCCATCCTCACCACGCGCAATGACTACGCATCCAGTCAGATACAGTTTCTGTCTCTCGAGCGACGTCTCGGCGTGCGCGTCGTCAGGGCACCGGACGAAGCAGAGGGTGGCGTCGATGTGCAGGCCATGGCCGACCTGATTCGCCGCCATCGACCCAAGCTCGTCTGCGTATCGCATGTTCCGACGAACTCCGGCCTGGTACAGGATGTCGGCGCAATCGGTTCCCTGTGTCGCCAGGAGGGAGTTCTGTATCTGGTGGACGCCTGCCAATCCATCGGACAAATGCCCATCGACGTGCGTCAGTTGGAATGCGACTTCCTGTCCGCGAGCGCACGCAAGTTTCTGCGCGGTCCCAGGGGCGCGGGATTTCTGTACGTCTCGGATGAGGTGTTGGAGAAAGGATTGGCGCCGCTCTTCATAGACATGAAGGGTGCGGACTGGATTGACGAGAACCAGTACCGTCCGGCACCCGATGCAAAGCGTTTCGAGAACTGGGAGTTTGCCTGGGCGCTGGTGCTGGCAACCGCCGAAGCTGCCCGGTACGCGATGGTCATTGGACTCGAGGAGATCCAGGCGCGCGTGCGTGCGTTGGCTCAGCAGTTGCGGAATGCCCTGAGCGCGATCGATGACGTCCGGGTACTGGACCGCGGTCGTGAGCTTTGCGGCATCGTCTCGGTGTCGATCGAGGGCCGGGATCCGCGCGAGCTAATGGCGGCGCTGCGTGAACGGCGGATCAATACGACCGCTCAAACGCGCGTATCCGCGGTGATCGACTACGAGGACAAGGCAGTGAGCGGGTCACTCCGCCTGTCACCGCACTACTACAACACGGAAGACGAGATCGACCAGGCCGTCGCCACGATCCGCGAGCTCCTGCCATAGGCAGCTAGGTCTTGCGTCCGCCGAAGATCGACATGACGTGCGACAACGGATTCTCAGAGGCCCGCGCCGTGGGGGTCGCGTCCCTGGCCGACCACACGGTTTCGGGTCGGCTCTGCAGCAGCAGGATCTCGCTGCTGTGCCGATCGACGGCCCACTCGATGTCCTGCGCGCGGCCGTAGTGCCGCTCGACCCTGCGCGCAATCGTGCGCAAGGCCTGCAGCTCCTCATCGCTGAGGCACGCGACACGCTGCAGCTCCTGCTTCACCGCGACCGCTGCCACGCCGCCGGAAGACACAGGCACGTGCTGGATCATCTTCGCCGAGACTTCGCGCACGGGAATTTCGCCCGTGATCTTGCCGATCACCCAGCGATCCGGAGTGACTTCACCGCCGACGACCGCGGAACCCAGGCCCCAGGCACCTTCGATCGTGATCACGGACGGGTCGCCGGTCGTCGGGCTGCGCGTGAACATGACACCCGCAGTACGCGCGTCCACCATCGCCTGGATGACGACCGCCATCGCCACGCTTTCCTCGGGAAAGCCGTGCTTGCGCCGGTAGCTGATCGATTCCACGGAGTAGAGACTCGCCCAGCAGCTGCGAAGCTTCCGCAACACTTCGACTGATTCCTTCACCCAGAGATAGGTGTCCTGGAGGCCCGCGAAGCTGGCATCGGTCGCATCCTCCGTGGTGGCCGAGGAGCGCACGGCAACGGCAATGGGTGAGCCCGCACACAACGCCGCGTGAGCGGCCAGCACTTCCGTTTCGACGCTCGCGGGTAACGCCGTTTGCTCGATCCGACCGCGCAGGGCCCTCGAGCACGCGGTGATGTTCTCGAGATCGTCGGCGTGCAATGCCGCCACGCGCGTCCGCACCGGCGACTCGCGCTCCAGTGCCTCAAGGAAGAATTCGAAGGCCTCGGTACGCACGACGAACCCGGGCGGCACGGCGACGCCGGCGCGGCGCAGCTCGCCGAGGCTGCCACCCTTGCCTCCTACCTGCGGGCGATCGGCGAGCCCGATGTCCGCGAACGCGCTGACGAGCCTCGTTGAACGCATCGCAACCCGGTCAGAGGAGAGTGACGATTCCGCGTCCGCCATCGATGCGAATGCGCTGGCCATCCTTGATGCGCGAGGTCGCCGTACCGGTACCGACGACCGCCGGCAGACCGAACTCGCGTGCCACGATGGCGGCATGGCTCATCGAGCCGCCGATATCGGACACGGCGCCAGCGATTTTCTGGAAAACCGGCGCCCAAGTGGGATTGGTCACCTGGCACACCAGGATATCGCCTTTGCGTAGCCGGCCGATTTCCTCGACGGACTTGACGACGCACGCGGGGCCTTCGACCACACCGCTCGAAGCGGCGAAGCCACGGATCTCGTTGCTGGTCGCGTCGTCGCCCGCGTGCAGCCACGTGTCGAGCGACTCGCGGGTGATGCCCCACAACATGACGATCGCGGGATCGTCGATCACATCCGGCACCGGCCCAAGTGCCGGCGCCGTGTCGTGCCTGGCCCACTCCGCGATTGCGGCACGGCGTTCGGCCACGATCTTCGGCCAGAGCGCCGGACCCCGTGGCGGCGAGCCGTTCGACCAGGCGGTCATGAGATCGATGATGGCCGACTCGAGCTCGTAGTGCGTGAGCTGAAAAACCCCCTCGGCATCGGGGAAAAACCCATTCTTCGCGAGCAGTGCGCCGAATTCGCGGATCTTGTTGAAGAAGAGATTGGTGTACCAGTGCTCGCAGTAGAACTTGTGACCCTCGACATACGGAAACACCCGATGCGCCAGCGCGATCATCTGGTCGTAGGCGGCGCGCTCGTCATCGGTGCGCAGCAGCTCACGGTAATCGTCGATCAACTGCCGGCGCTCGGCCTGGAGTTTCGCGACCGGGCGTTCGAGCGAGTCGCCGGCCTTGACCCTGCGGATGTAGTCCGGGATGCCGGCAAAGGGCATCGACAGATCGTCGTTCCAGGAACGGTGGTAGTGATAGAAGCCGTCGCCGACATTGATGTTGAACCACGGGTGGCGTGAGGCCTCGAGCTCTTTCAGCCATGCACGCCCTGGCTCTCCCGCGCCCTTGAGCGACTGCATCACCGCTTCGACCGACACGCCTTCCTTGAATGGCGCCTCGACACCGAGCTCGACCGCGCGCCGCGCCAGCCGCCGCACCTCCTCGTCAGGACGAAAGATCTCTGCTTCGATGCCGGCGACCATGCGCGCGATGGTCTGGTCGGTGATCTCGGGAAAGGCCTTCTTGCAGAACGCAAAGAACGTCATGTAGGCGCCATAGCCGAGCAGCAGGAACTCGAAATGGTGATGCCACATGCGGAAGTACCCCTCGAGCGTCTTCTGATACGTGTCGAGGAGGTAATGGTTCGACGCGACGCCGCGCCCGGCATGCACGTGCTCGAGCGGCTCGAGATCCGGCAGCTCCACCTTGGGCAGCGCGTCCGCGTCGCTGATCAGCTTGAGCATCTTCTCGCGCCATTGCGCGTAGAGTCGCTCCCAGTTGGCGTAGTAGTAGAACGCACGCTTCTGGAACTCCTCCGTGCGCCGCGCGATCTCGGCCGGGTCGGTGACGGCATTGCCCCCGATGTACACGCGCCCGTTGATGATGCGGTAGTCGATCCCCAGCGTCGTCGGCAGGCAGTGCACCCGCGTGTTCGCCGAGCCGAGCGCGCAGTAAGCCGCCTCCGCCGTCACCATGTCGAAGGCCGACATGGGCTCGGGAAAGTGCATCGAGTTGTAGAACCAGAAGCGCTGATCGTCTTCCTTGCTGAACTGGATGTAGTACGGGTAGGCCGCCTGCGCGCGCTCGGTGCCGGGAATTACTTTGAGCGAGCTGGGGAGCGGGAAACCT
>DATIEU010000421.1:0-12937 GCA_035455565.1 Steroidobacteraceae bacterium
TCGACCGACTGCTCGAGCAGGTGCGTGCTCGCGAAGAGCTCGAGCACGCCTTGCACCACCTCGGCGAGCTCGTCATCCCGCCAGCGCAGGAAGAGCTCCTCCGCGACGTACGGGTAGATGCGCGCCGCCAGGCGCTGGATATCCGTGGTGCGCATCACCGCGTTGTTGAGAAAGCAGCACGCAATCAATGACGGCATCGCGAAGAGGTGCAGCACGTTGTTGCGAAAATAAGTCTGTAGTACCGCGTTCTCTTCGCTCATGTGCAGGATGTCGCCCAGCGCGTGCGGCTGGCGCTCGACGACCTGCATCGACTCGCCGTGATGGACGATGGCGCTGCCCTGCAGGTCCGTGACCGTTACCCGCGCGGAATAGGGGTAGGCGCGCAGGAGCGAGCGGTACAGATCGAGCTGGCGCACCAGATCGCGCTCGAGCATCGCCTGCCGCGGCGTGGCGAGCAGCACCATGGCGAGCAGGTTCACGGCGTTTACGGCCGCCGCGGCGTTGATGTTCACCATGATCCGTCGCGCGAGCTCGTCGATGAGCGCGTTGAACCACAGCGGGCGGTTGTCCTCGGTCAGCGGCGCCGCCTGCCACGTCGGATTGTGCGCATCGAGGAGCGTATTGAGCGGAATCGGCTCGCCCAGGCTCACGTGCACCTTGCCGAACTTGCGGCGCAGGCGAGGCAGCGTCTTGAGGAGACCCAGCACGGACTCCTTTTCCTTGGGCCGGCCGCTCAGCTCGTCGATGTAGGTCTCGCCCTCGACCAGGCGCTCGTAGCCGAAATATACCGGCACGAAAATCACCGGCCGCACCGGCGCGCGCAGGTAACTGCGCACCGTCATCGACAGCATTCCGGTCCTGGGATCGAGCAGGCGCCCCGTGCGGCTGCGCCCACCCTCGACGAAGTATTCGAGCGAATGACCGCGCGCCATCATCGCCCCGAGATACTTCATGAACACCACGGGGTAGAGGTTGTTGCCCTTGAAGCTGCGGCGGATGAAGAACGCGCCACCCTTGCGCAGAAAGCGGCCGATGACCGGCATGTTGAGGTTGATGCCGGCCGCGATATGCGGCGCAGGGAAACCCGCCACGTAGATGATGTAGGAAAGCAGCAGGTAGTCCATGTGGCTGCGGTGACACGGCACGAAGACCAGCTCGTTGCCGGGCGCCACGACCTGCAGGACCTGCTTGTGATGCAGCTCGACGCCGTCGTAGAGGCGGTTCCACAGCCAGCTCAGGATCCCCTCCATGAAGATGATGAAGGGATGCGAATAATTGGCGGCGATCTCATCCGCATAGCGCTTGGCGATGAGCAGCGCCTCGCGCCGGCTCAGGTTCCGGTCCTTCATCTCCTGTGCCACGGCCACGCGCACCGCGCGCGTTGCCAGCACCTCCGCCACGAGCGTGCGCCGGTGCGAGAGCTCCGGGCCGATGGTCGCTGTGCGTTGCTCGCGGAACAGATTGCGGAGCGTGCGCGAGATGCGCCGCACGGTGCGCGGCTCGTCGAGGCCCTCGTCGATGAAGGCACGCAGCGACAACGGCTCGCCGAAGTGCACCAGCGTGTTGCGCCCATTGAAGACGACATTGAGGAACTTGCGAAAGCGCCCGGCGAGCACGATGTCCTCGCTCAGGAGCATGCGCCACCAGGAACGCTCCTTTTGCGGCGCGCGGCCGAAGAAGATCGACACCGGCACGATGTCGCAATCGATGCTGGGTTCCGCGCCCGCCGCGGCCACCAGTTTCTTCAGCAGCTCCGGTGGTCGGCGATCGATGCGCGTTGCGCACCAGCCGGTGCTGCGCTCCAGGTAGCAGATCGAGCGGCGTTCGCTGACGCCGCCGACGGTGAACCGCCGGCTCGGTCGCGGCAATCCTTGTGCGACACAGAGCTCCTGGAGTACCAGCAGATCCGACAGGCCCTGCCGCTCGAGCACATAACAGAGCGGCTGCTCACGGCGAACCAGCCGCTCGCCGATATCCGGCGGCAGCGTGGTGGTCCGGACCCACAGCGAAATGACCTTGCGTAGCAGCCAGATCGCCGGGCGCGCGAGAGTGTCGGCGATGCTCAAGAGCAACTAGGGCTGCGGTTCGGATTCCGCAGGGGCTGCGCCTTCGGCGGTATCGAGCTCCTTGTTCAGATTCGGCATACGTTCCAGCATCTGGCGGTTCAGGTCCTCGGCGCGCTGGATCTGTTCGACCTGGTCGCCGAACACCGTTTCCTCGACCGGCATCGGCTCCGGTTCCGGCGATGAGTTATCCTGACCGCAGCCAGCGACAAGACCGAATCCCAGCAGGCATGCCAGCACGTTCTTCATGGCCGTACCTCCTTCTGACGGCGCAGAGTCTACCGTGAAAAGCGCGCCGCTCAGCGACCACGTCGTGATCCTGACCGGCGCTTCCGAGGGCATCGGCCGCGCGCTCGCCCTGGCGCTCGCACCGCAGCGCCTGTCGCTGGTGCTCGCCGCGCGCAACGCCGACCGACTGCACGAGCTCGCGCGCGAATGCGAGGCGGCAGGGAGCGCCGCGCTCGCGGTGCCGACCGACGTAACCAGCGAGGCGCAATGCCGTGCACTGATCGATGCCGCCGTGGCGCGTTTCGGTCGTATCGACGTGCTCGTCAACAACGCGGGCGGCACCATGTGGTCGCGCTTCGATGCACTCGCCGACTGGTCGATCTTCGAGCCGCTGATGCGCCTCAACTACCTGAGCAGTGTCTATCTCACGGGGTTTGCGCTGCCGTGGCTCAAGCAAACGCAGGGCCGCATCGTCGCGGTCGCGAGCATGGCCGGTCTCACCGGCGTGCCCGAGCGCAGTGCGTATGCGGCCACGAAGCACGCCATGGTCGGCTTCTTCGATTCGTTGCGCATCGAGCTCGAGGGCTGCGGCGTGACCGTGACCGTGATCGCACCGGATTTCGTGCGCTCGGAGATCCACAAGCGCGCGCTCGGTCCCGACGGTCGCCCGCTGGGCGAGAGCCCGATGCGGCAGGACCGCATCATGACAGCCGAAGAATGTGCCCGGCTGATCGTCAGGGCGATCGAAAAGCGTCAGCGCCTGCTGGTGACCTCGGCGCGCGGCCGTTTCGGCCGCTGGCTCAAACTGATCGCCCCGCGCGCGATCGACCGGATTGCCGCCCGCGCGATTCGCGAGCGCCATTAGGGGCGGCTCCCCGTATGCGTGACATCCAGGAAATCCGCTTCGACTCCCCGGGCGTCGGGCAGTGGTCGCTCTTCCTGCTTGCACCGCCCGCCGACCTCGCGGCGCACGTCGAAGTGTTCTGGGAAGTGCACGGCTACGCGCAGTACGCGCGCGAACGGATCCTGCCGAAGACCAACATCGAGCTCATGTTCAACCTGGGCCCGCCGCATCGACTGCTCGATCCGACGCGACCCGCGGGTGCGAGCGTCTATCGCGAAGCGTGGGTGGCGGGACTGCAGCGCCGGCCGCTCGTCATCGAGCCGTGCTTCGACGCCGCGCACGTCCCGTCGCACCTGATGGCGGTGCGTTTGCGCCCCACGGGCGCGTACGCATTTTTCGGCAGGCCGATGGATGAGCTCTCCAACGACGTCATCGATCTCGACTTGTTGTCGAAGGCGGCGTTTTCGAGTGTGCACGCTCGTCTCATCGAGACCGCCGCGCGTGTCGAACGGTTTGCCTTGCTGGAAAACCTGGTGCGCCAACGCGTCGGCAAGGAGATTCGCGTACGGCCTTTCATCCGCTGGGCCACGACGCAGATCGAGCGCACGCACGGGGCGGTGCGCATTCTCGATCTCTGTCATGAGCTCGGCGTGAGCCGCAAACACCTCAATCACTGGTTTCAGCGCCAGGTGGGCCTCGCGCCCAAGCAATACGCGGGCGTCGCGCGCTTTCAGCAACTCGTCGCCAGCCTCACGCACACGCCGGCGGTGGATTGGTCGGAGCTCGCGCAAAGTTGCGGCTACTACGACCAGGCGCACCTCGTCCATGATTGCCGCACCTTCGCCGGCCTGGCACCGACCAGGCTGCGCGAATCGCTCTCCCCGGACGGCATCGCGACCGTGGAGCGGTAACAAACCTACAAGACGCACGCCGGCCCGCGCGTATACAACTTCAGGCCGGTTCTACCCGAGGTGCACCATGCGGCAGTCGAGCTTCGTATGCTTCCTGGTCGTTGCGGCCGCGCCCACGCTCGCCTCAGCGGCTCGCGCGCAGACACCCCAGACGTCCGAGCTCGCGCCGCTCGCGTTCCTCGCGGGCCAGTGCTGGAGCGGTCCATTCGGTGACGGCAAGACGACCGACGAGCATTGCTTCGAGTGGGTTTACGACGGGCGCTTCCTGCGCGATCGTCACATCGTGCGCGGCGGCGAGAAGGCCTATCGCGGCGAGTCGCTCTACTACTGGGACCCGGCCGCGAAAGCCATCGCCTACATCTACTTCAATTCGGACGGCGGCGTGAGCCGCGGCACCGCCAGGGCTGAAGGCGACACGCTCGTCTTTCCGTCCGAGCGCCACACCTTCGAAGGCGGTGCCACGCGCGAATACGGCACCAGCTGGAAGCGCGACGGAGACGATCGCTACGTTGCCATCACGAGCGAGCTCAAGGATGGCAAGTGGCACGAGGCCTGGCGCGTCGCTTTCAAGCGCTCACACCCGCTTGCCGAGGCCGACTGGCTCGAATGAGGGCGTCGCGGCGGAGCGGCGGTGAACATCGATGACGTTTTCACGGCGATCCTGGTGCGCTCGGCCGATCGCGAGTGGCGCGTGCTGCAGCTGGCCTGGAAGCCCGGCCCGCCTCGGCCTCAGAGGTAGGGCTCGAGCGTCACCAGGAAGTATTCGAAGAGATAGTTGATCTGCGGGATGTTGTCTTCGAGGCGGTGATCGCCATCGAGGATGTGCAACGTGGCCTTGTACTGCTTCGCGTAGCGCAAGCTGTTCTCCACCGGCACCACGTCATCGCGCCAGCCGTGCACGATGGTGATCGGGCACTCCGCGGGCTTCGGCGTGTGCTGTTCGTAGCCCGGCATGTAGAAGGCGGGCGCGATCAGGAACAGTCCGCGCGCCTGGAGCAAGCGCGAGGCCGCGGTCGCGACGTGTCCACCGAGACTCGAGCCCACCAGCACCAGTGAGCCGCGCAGGTCCTTGCAGAAACTCAAGAGCCGGGTGACCCGGTCCGCGGGATCATCGATGCCCTGGTAGTCCACCGATTCGACGTCGAAGCCCTCGGCGCGGGCCATCTCCGCCATGGCGGTGATCTTGTTCCCCCACGGGCCACTGCCTTTGCCATGGGAAAAGACGACGTACCGATCGGGCATGCGCGACTCACCTGGCCAGTTCTTCTGTGCTGGCTCGGATGGTAGCAAGTGATGCCGGCTCGCAACAGGCAACCCGGTGACGTCATCCGACGACAATGCGCGCGGCGGCGCGTCTAATTCGCCGCTCCCGCAACTCATCCGGCTGCCAGACCAGTTCGTCGAGCGTCAGGCGCCATCCGAACCGCGCGAGGTTCACGCGCCCACGCAGCAGGTGCACGCCCTCCGCCTCGAGCCGGCGCCGCTGCTCCGCGTAGGGGACGCTGCCTCGCGGAAACGAAATGCGGCCCTGCGCGTTGATGACCCGATGCCAGGGAACCTTGCGTTTCTTGGGCAGGACGCGCAGCGCGTGACCCACGAGCCGTGCGTGCCGCGGAAATCCGGCGCGTTCCGCGACCCAGCCGTAGGTGGAGACGGAGCCGCGCGGGATGCGCGCAACGATGCGATAGATGCGCTCGGCGATATCCGCCGGCACGCCGCGACCTTTCACATCATTGGGTCCACGGGATAGGAATGTTGCCGTCCTTAGCTCGCAGCCGACAGGTTGAACGGGAGGCTCCGCATCCGGCGATTCGTCAGCACGAAAAGCGCATTGCCGACGGCCGGTGCGATCGGTGGCGTGCCCGGCTCGCCCGCGCCACCGGACTTCTCGCTGCTCGGCACGATGTGCACTTCGATCGCCGGCGCCTCGTTGATGCGAACGACGCGGTAATCGTGGAAGTTCGATTGCTGCACGCGGCCTTCCTTGAGCGTGATGCGGCCGAAGAGCGCAGCCGACAATCCGTACACGATGCCGGACTCCATTTGCGCGCGCACGCCTTCCGGATTGACACAGATGCCGCAATCCACGGCGCACACCACGCGATGCACGCGCAATTGATCGCCTTCGAGCGACACTTCCGCGACCTGCGCCACCCACGAGCCGAAGGATTCGTGCACCGCGAGACCACGCGCCCGCCCCTTCGACAAGGGCTTCCCCCAACCCGCCTTCTCGGCGACGAGGTTGAGGACACCGAGATGCCGCGGGTGCTGGGCGAGCAACCGCCGGCGGTAGTCGAGCGGGTCCTGTTTCGCGGCGTGCGCGAGCTCATCGACCAGGCTTTCCATGACGAACGCGTTGTGCGAGTGGCCGACCGAGCGCCACCAGAGCGTGGTCACCGGCAGCTCGGGTGAATGCAGCGCGACGCGATGCACCGGCGCGCGCTTGACGTAGGGTGAGTCCGCAACGCCTTCGACCGAAGTGGCATCGATACCATTCTTGATGAGCCCACCCTCGAACAGCGTGCCCTTGATGATCGACTGGCCCACGATCGTGTGATCCCAGCGGCGCGGCAGTCCGTCGGTGCCGGTGTGAATGGCGACGCGATGCAACCACTGCGGTCGATAGTACCCGCCATGCATATCGTCCTCGCGCGTCCACACCACTTTCACCGGCATGCCGCTCGCCTTCGCCGTTGCAACCGCTTCACGCACCACGTGTGCACTACCCGTGGCGCGGCGGCCAAATGCTCCGCCGAGAAAGGTCGTGTGCACCTTCACCTGTTCGGGCTTGAGGCCGGCGACTTCCGCAGCCACCTGTTGATCGAGCGTCTGGAACTGTGTGCCGAGCCAGACTTCGCAGGCGCCGTCGCTCACGCGCGCGGTGCAATTGAGTGGCTCCATCGGCGCGTGCGCGAGATACGGAAAGTCGAACTCGGCTTCGAGCGTTGCCGGTCCAGCTTCCGCCGCGACCTCGCCCGCTTCCGCGGCGACCGCGCCGGGCGTGCGGCTCAGGTCGCGAAATTCCTCGCGCTGCCGGTCGGTGTCGACCTTCGCGCCGGGGCCGAGCTCCCACTGCACTTCGAGCGCGTCGCGCCCGGTCTTTGCCGCCCAGAAGTTCTCGGCGACCACAGCGACGCCCGAGGGCACCTGCACTACCGCCTTCACACCCGGCACGGCTTTCGCCTTCGCCGGATCGAACGATTTGACTTGTGCACCGAACACCGGCGCCCGAGCGACCACGGCGGTCATCAGGCCCGGAAAGCGTACGTCGAGCCCGAACTGTGCGCGGCCCGTGACTTTCTCCGGCGAATCGAGCCGCTTCGTGGGCTTGCCGATGATCTTCCACTCCTTCGCGGGCTTCAGCGTCACTTCGGCGGGCGGCGACAACTTCGCAGCCTTGCCCGCGAGCGCGCCGTATGTGGTTCGCTTCGTGCCGGACACCACAGCGCCGTTCTCGGTGTGGCAGTCGGCGGGCGAGACCTGCCACTCCGCAGCGGCAGCGCGCACCAGCATGTCGCGCGCCATGGCGCCGACCTGCCGATAGCGGTCGAACTCCGACCACGTTGTCGACGATCCACCTGTCATCTGGATACCGAACGCGGGATGCGCGTACACCGGTGCGGCGGGCGCGTGCTCGATGCGCATTTGCGACCAGTTACAGTCGAGCTCCTCGGCGACGAACATCGCGAGCGTGGTCCAGATGCCCTGCCCCATCTCGGAGTGCGCGAGACGCACAGTCACAGTGTCGTCGGCGCCGACCTCGAGAAATGCATTGAGCGGCGGCAGCGCCGCCTTCGGTTGCGCCGGCTCCGCTGCGCGAGCCAGGCGTCCGACCAGCGGTACGTGAAACGCGAGCACGAGTCCGGCGCTGGCGCCGGCGGAGGTCGCGATAAAGCGGCGGCGGCTGACGGCGCTCATTTCTTTTCTCCCATGGCCGCGGCCGCGTGGATCGCCTTGCGGATCCGTGGATACGTGCCGCAGCGGCAGATGTTCCCCGCCATCGCCGAATCGATGTCGGCGTCCGTGGGCTTCGGCGTGCTCTTGAGGAGTGCGACCGCGCTCATCACCTGGCCCGACTGGCAGTAGCCACACTGCACCACGTCCGCGTCGATCCACGCCTGCTGCACTGGATGGAGCTTGCCGTTCGCCGCGAGCCCTTCGATGGTCGTGATCGACTGCCCGGAGGCGGCGGAAGCCGGCAGCATGCAGGAACGGGTGGCCTGGTCGCCCACCAGGACGGTGCATGCACCGCATTGGGCCATGCCGCAGCCGAATTTCGTGCCCGTCAGGCCGAGCACATCGCGCAATACCCAGAGCAGCGGCATGTCATCGGGCGCCGCGACGTCGTGAGTCGTTCCATTGACTGTCAGCTTCATCGTTCACCTCGTTCGGAATGGCCCGATGCGCCCCGAGCGCTGGTGCGCTGCGGTTGACGGGAATCTCGTCGGGATGACCTATCGTACCGGCTTTCAACCGAGGAGTGCGAACGTGCCTTCGAAATGTACGGCTTCGCGGCCGGCGTGCTCGATGGCGACACGCAGGCGGATGCGCCCCTTGCGATAACGATCCACCGCCCGCAGGAAGCGTTCGAGCTCGGGGCCGGTGGGGAGCATGGTGCGCGCGACCAGGTCACCGGTGACCGGCATGAGGTAGTTCACGCGGCTGTCCTGGATCACGAGCTCACCCTCGACACCGCGCTCGCGCAGCTTCGCAGTGAGCAGCGCCCAGCCCGCGAGCACTGCGAGCGAAAACAAGCTGCCGCCGAACGCCGTACCCTTGTGATTGGAATTGGCCGCGAGCGGCGCACCCAACGCCAGGCTCGAGCCATCGAACTCGACCACTCGCACACCGATATGGCGCGCCAACGGGATGTCGGTGAGGATGCGTTTTTCGAGGGCGGCCGCGGGCATGTTCATGGGCGAATGGTACTTTCCGGTGGTTTCTGCGGGCCAGCACGGAGCCGGTGCCGTCGAACTGTGACCGGTGCCCCGCAGGCCATTTACAGGCCCTTGACAATACGCGAACCGTACGGCGCACGGCCCCGAGCATGAACCTGGACCACGACACCCTGGCCGAGACGTCGATCGAGCGACGCAACATGCTGACGTTGCTCGCCTCGCTGCAGTTGTTCCGCGGGCTCGATGCAGAAACGCTCGTGGCGATCGCGAGCGAGATCGAGTGGTTCTCGCTCCCGGGCGGAGCGTGCCTGTTCGAGGCGGGCGAAGAACCCGACGCGCTCTACATCGTCATCAGCGGCTGTCTGGGCGCCTTCTTTCGCACCTCCGACGGCCACACGCGGCTCGTGGGCCGGGTGATGGCCGGTGAGACCGTGGGCGAAATGGCACTCATTTCCGGAAAGCCCCGCACCGCGAGCGTGCTCGCGCTCCGCGACACCGAGATGGGCCGATTCTCCAAGCACGCTTTCGAAACACTGCTGCTCGATCACCCACAGGCGATGCTGAGCATCGCGAAGCTCACGGTTCAAAGGCTCGAGAACTCGCAACGCCAGCAGCGCGGCAAGCGCTCGGTGCCCAAGACCTTCACGATCGTGCCGTACGACCGCGATGTCGACATCCGCCGCTTTTCCGAGCAGCTCGTCACCTCGCTCAACCACGGCACAAGAACCGAGCTCGTCTGGGGCGTGCGCGGCTCCGCGCACACCAGTCACTGGTTCGCCAACATCGAACAGGCGAACGACTTCGTGGTGTACGCCGCGGATCCCGGCGTGACGACCTGGAGCCGCCTGTGCATGCGCCAGGCCGATTCAGTGCTCTTGTTGACGCACGCCGACGCCGCGCCGGGTCACTGGCCGATCGTGCGCGCGCGTCACGAATCGCGCGCCACTTTGCAGCGCGCGGAGCTCGTGCTCCTGCACGAGAAGGGTTTCGTGACGGATGCCGCCCGACGTTGGCTCGAAGTGCATCCTGGGCTCGCACATCATCATGTGCGTCACGCCGGCGACGTGGCGCGTCTCGCGCGACTCCTCACCGGACGCGGCGTCGGGCTGACGCTCTCGGGCGGCGGTGCCCGCGGCCTGGCACACATCGGTGTCGTCAAGGCCTTGCGCGAAGCCAACGTGCCGATCGATGCCGTCGGCGGCACGAGTCTCGGCGCGATGCTCGGGGCCGGTGTCGCCATGGAATGGGGTCACGAGGAGATGGTGGAACGCTTCAGGAGAACCTTCGTCGACACCAACCCACTCAACGACTACACGTTGCCGTTGATGTCGCTGGTGTCGGGCCGCAAAGTGACGCGGCTGCTCCGCCAGGAGCTCGGCGAACGCGACATCGAGGACCTGCCGCTGCCCTTCTTCTGCGTGTCCTCTAACCTCACCACCGGGCGCATCGCCGTGCATCGCTCGGGACCGCTGTGGCGATGGCTCCGTGCCTCGGTTGCGATACCGGGAGTGCTGCCGCCGGTGTTTCACCGCGGCGAAGTGCATGTCGATGGCGGCGCGATGAACAACCTGCCGGTCGATGTCATGCGCGAAGTGGGCCGCGGTCCCGTGATCGGCGTCGATGTCGGTGCGGATCGCGCCTTCACCGCGGACTTCGACCAGGTCGACGTGCCCGCGCTGTGGAGAGTCATGGCGTGGTTCCGTTCGACGAAGAAGCGCGTCAACATCTTCCAGATCCTGTGGCGCGCAGGGATGGTGAATAGCGCCGCGGCGACCATGGCGCACCGTGAGCAGACCGACCTGCTGCTGCAGCCGCCGCTCGAGACGGTCGACATGCTCAACTGGAAAGGCTTCGATCGCGCGATCGAGGCGGGCTACCGCTACACGGTCGAAAAGCTGCGCGATCTTCCCGCGGGCGTGCTGAACGGCTCAACGACCCCGGGCGAAAACT
This sequence comes from Steroidobacteraceae bacterium, assembly GCA_035455565.1. Lineage (GTDB taxonomy): Bacteria > Pseudomonadota > Gammaproteobacteria > Steroidobacterales > Steroidobacteraceae > DATBVX01. The sequence continues at coordinate 10,895 of DATIEU010000421.1, forward strand.
GGGGCCGCATTCCCTGAGTATGGTTGCGGAAAAAAAAGACCGGCCCCGTGTGGGGCCGGTCGTTGAGGCTACTTTCCTTCCCTTCTATTCCTTGCCGAAGCGCGCCACGATGCGCGCGTACCAGAACATCCCGGGAATGTCGTAGGTCCCGCCATCGAACGAGTTCAGCTCGCAGCTGAAGCAGAACGGCGGATCCTCGTCGGTCACGTTGTTGACGCCGAGGGTGAACGTCCACCCGGACAATCCGGACGGTGAATAGCTGCCCTGGATGTCGACATAGGTCGTCGCGTCCATCTTGTTCGAGACGGGGTCGCTGCTGCAAAGGTTGAGCCCCTGCGCCGCAGCCGGGCAGACTTCAGTGACCGCGTCGGTGTAGCGGAGCGTCAACGCACCCGAAAAGTCGGCAAGACCCCAATCGGCCGTAAGTGCTGACTTGAATTCCGGGAACGCGATGGACGGGCTACCGCGCTGCGTGCCCTCGCGCGCTTCGTCCACGAACCCGGCAGCGGTCGCCACCGTGTCGACGTACTCGTCGAGAATGGTGTTCTGCCAGCTGAAGGTAAACCGCCCGATTCCTGTCTCGGGCAGCGCCCAGCGCAGGTTGAGATCGTAACCGGAGGTCGTCGTACCGCCGATGTTGATCAACGTGTTGTTGAAGCCGTTGATCACGCCGGACCCGGTACGGGTGATGCCATCGCACAGCACCTGATCCAGGGTTTCCACGCAGCCATTGAGCTTGGCCTGCCCGTCGCGCGCCTGGATGGTGTCGTCGATCTCGATCTTGTAGTAGGTGAACTCGAACTCGAGCGCATCGGACCAGGACTGACCCGACGCCCAACGCGGGCTGTAGACGAACCCCGCCGTATAGCCGTCGGAGGTTTCGGGTACGAGGTCCGGGTTGCCACCGGTGATCACCGAGATCTGGTTGTTGAACTGCGCGTAGGTGTTCGGGACGCCCAGCGCGAGGCAGTTCGCCTGGATGTTGGCTGGCTTCGGTGCTCCCCCCAGGAGTCCGGCGTAGTCCGTGCACGGATCGTCGATGGTGGCATCGAAGCGCGAGAACGTTCCGAACAGCTCACCGATTCCCGGTGCGCGGAAACCCTCGCCGTAGGTCGCGCGCAGCAACAGATCCTTCACCGGACGCCAATTGACGCCGAACTTGCTGGTGGTGTCGTCGCCGAATGTCGAGTAGTCGAAGTATCGGATGGCCGCGCTCACCGACAACAGGTTGAACAACGGCGCATCCTTGAGGATCGGGACCTGGATTTCGCCGTAGAGCTCGTCCACGTCGTACTCACCCTCCGTGGCGCCCGACGGCACACCGGCGCTCTCGCCCGCCGGATAGATCGCATCGGGCTGATAGAAGCCGCTCTGCTCACGATGCTCAGCGCCCAATGCGAAGTTGAGGGCACCCGCCGGCAGCTGGAAGATCGTGCCCGTGATGTTGGCCGTGAAGTCCTTCAGCTCCTGCTCGCTGTTGTCGTGCAGTACCGGCTGGATGTAGTTGAGCATCGCCGGAGTGATCGAGCCGGCACCGCCCTGCTGCCCGCCAAAGATGTTGAACGGGACGCAGTTCGGAATCGGATTGGGAACGGTGTTACCCACGACCTGCCCACACGCCGTGATGGGATCACCGGCGTCGACGGCCAGACCCGGGCCGAGTGCATTCTTGATCTTCTGTGAGTTGTAGCTGCCGTGAGTGATCTGGTCGGCGCGGTTGCGCGACCAGACGGCGTTCAAGTCCCAGAAGAAGTCACGCTCTGCCGCCGTGAACTGGCCGCGGAAACCGCCGCCTGCGTACCAGGTATCGACGTTCTGCTCGAAGATGCGTGGACCGCCTTCGAGCGGCCGGCGGCCAATGAAGTAGTCCGTGCCGCCCGTCGTGGTGTCGGTACTCAGATTGAGCGTGAAACCGAGCGGGTTGTAGGGATTGTTGACGTCGACTTCGGTGATATCGAGGAGGCTCCCGCCGCCGTTGCCGGCTTCCGGTCCGACGAAGATCGGCTCCGGAGCGGCCTGGTTGGTGGAGCGCCGGTTGTTGAA
>DATIEU010000422.1:0-15456 GCA_035455565.1 Steroidobacteraceae bacterium
GTCGCCCTGATGCCGGATTCGCGCCGGCGCACCGGTCGCAGCATCGAGTTCGAGCAATGTTGTCCCTTCGCCCACGCCCGTTACTGCGATCGTCGTTGCGTCAACGGCCTTCATGGAGAGCGGCGCGGCCTTCACGGAGAATGCGAACATGCCGAGCATGAGGCGCGCGAAGCGGGCTTGCTCGATTCCGATCTGTTCCGGACCGTAGTCCGACGACCCATAGGTCGTGTCGGGCGCCAGCGCCCTTGCAGAGTTGAGAAGCATGTTGCCGTTGAAGCCGGACCGCAGCTCCACGTTGGTTCGCCTTACAACCTGCAGGTACTTGTCGGGCAAAGCGACGCGAATCGCCAGTGGTCGCTCGGCGCTGAGCCGGCCTGACGAGCCGATCACGTTGCGCGTATGTCCAGTGAGCAGGACCGATCGAAGTGACGCCAGGTCGGCCGCCCCTACGCCGGCACGCGCAGCAGCGAGGACCGGGTCGTCGATGTTCTGAGGCGGCGTCACCACGAACAGAGCGCAGGTGGCAACTAACGTGAAGAGAGTTCGCATCGATGGCCTCGACATCGACCGCAGCAGGTTGAGGCTGGCTCTCGCGAGGCAGCTGCCCTCACCTGCGGTCGGGCCAGACAGAGAACGTGACAACGCCGATAGTCGTGGCCGGCTGGTTCCTGCCTACGAACTGCCATTGCCTGGCGAGTGTGGCTGCCGGTTCGCGCAAGTCCTCTGGGCCGTTGAGCGCGGCCGCGGAAACTACGCGTCCCGAGGAATCAATCTCGGCCCGTACGAGGATCTTCCGGGCCGAAGTGGAGGGCCGAGCCGGTAGCACGGCATCGACGTGAACGACCTTGCCGGTCCTGGGACCCAAGATGGCTTTCCCGTAGAGGGTTGCGGTGATGCGCAGATGTGATGTGCCATCTGAAGCGTCGTACCTCCAGCGGCGCAGTGTGCGCTCGACAAGGTCGGACACCGAAGTCCGAACCTCCTCGGCCAGTGGGCCTGGCGCGACAGAACTCACGGGCGCTACGCTCAGCACTTCCACGCGGGAAACCGACCCGCTGGGCACTTCGACCGCTGAGTCGAACTCCCGCACCTGCTCCTCGTAGGGTCCTCCTCACGCCATGCATTCCTGCAAACGTGTTTTCGGATCATACCCGGCCTTCTGAGTTCAATCTCTAAGAACGATGGACGGGTCTACGCGCATCGCCTGCAGAGCCGGCCTGATCATTGCGACAATAGTAGCTAGAAACAAGATAGCAGTTGCCGCGGCCAGGCCAATCGCAGCTGTCGCTGATGCCCCAAAAAGAAAACTGCGCAGAATATACGCAATACCAACCGACACTGGGACGCCCACCATCACGCCAGACAGTACGACCTGCGCACCTTCTGTGAATACGAGCTTGAGAGCCTCACAGGATGTCGCCCCTAACGCAGCTCGAACTCCTATTTCGTGCCGTCGGTCGTCGACGAGCCTGACACCTAGAGCGTAAACGCCACAACACGCCAGCAGCAGGCCCGCCCCGCCATAAAGCGAGGACAGCACGGCCCGAAATCTCTCGCCAGCCACTGAATGTGCAAGCCACGCCTCCATTGGTCGCGCATCCAAGACGAGCGCAGCGCGATCGTAATGACGAATAGTCTCTCGGATAGGCACGAAAAGGTCAGTCGGATCGCGAGAAGCTCGAATCACGATATGGTTCGCTGCGCTATAAGTTGAACTCAATACGTACAGCGTTCGTAACTCAGGGTCACTGAGTCTCCGGTGTTTCACATTCTCGACAACGCCTACGATCTCAAAGGTAGTGCCGGACCTAACGCTCTTGAGGTGTTTCGAGATCGGCTCCTGGCCGACCGCCCGCGCCAGAGCCTCCGATACGAGAACAGGGACATGCACGTCCTCTGGGTTGGATTGGCGATCGCTGGCGTAAAAGCCGCGCCCCGACAAAATCCGCGTCCGCATTGTCTGGAAATAACCGGAAGTGACAGCTTGAACTTGGACGTCGAGCGCTGCTTCAGCACCGTGACCTGGTAGGACAACGCGCGTGGTGCGCATCGGGCCCGCAAATGGCGCGGAACCAACGCCGGCTGCGCTGACTACGCCCGGAACGGCCTTCAGCTGCCGGAGTAGTTCCTCAATGTATACCCACGAAGAGAACACAGGCCACTCGGAGTCTGCCGGCGTCACACTGGGGAACTCCGTTACCTTGATGTCAATAACTGCCAAGCGGGAAGGGTCAAAGCCTAGGGGCTGAGACGCCAACGTGCCAAGTGTACCGGCGAACAATGTCGCACAGGTCAGCAGTATTAAGGACAGCGCCAACTGCGTTGCGGCGATCGCTCTTTGGATGTTTCTTGCTTTCGATGTCTTCCAGTGCTTGTTGCCGGACAACAAGCTACTCGGCGCAGCGTCCGCGCACATCAGCACAGGACCCACGCCAGACAATAGCATGGCCGCAGCCACAGTGGCACATGCGATGATGACGACGAATGGCTTGGTCTCCAACCTTAAGTTCCTGACCAATTCGGCGGGAATAGCGGCGGCCAGTGCCGGCATCAGGAGCCACGTGACCAACAGTCCAAGGCTGACGGCAACGGACGCCTTAAGTGCATGCTCGACAACGAACTGCCTGATTAGAGATCCGGGCCTCGCACCAAGTGCGTATCGTATAGCAATCTCCTGTCGGCGCAGCTGGATATCTGTCACGAATGCCGACCCCGCACTGGCGCACGCGATGAGAATGAGAGTGGCAGTCGTTGCTGCGAGCAGCCAAACCGGCGGGACAGCTGAACCCAGCACTTCGTCACGGAGTGATGCAACACGCGCGGTAACAAGCTGAGCCCGGTTAAGCGTTCTCGGAACTATGGCGTTGGCGACGTCTGCTAGGACACCGGGGTCTATACCGTGCTTCGGCCGTCCGATCGCATAGGCCGCTGGATCCTGTCGCCGCGGGCCTGATGCTCGCTCGCCGACTGGCAGAACAAACTCTGGGGTTTCCCCCCATAGACGCAATCCTGGCGCAAGAACCCCAACTATCGTCTTGACCTGCGGCTCACCGACAAATATGGTAAAAGTCGCCGACTGACCGAGTATGTCCGCTCGGCCACCGTAACGGTGCTGCCAAGATTCCCAGGTGAGCAACACCACGTCCGAAACCGAGCTACTGTCTTCCGTCGCGGTGAAGAGTCGCCCAAGAGATGCCCGTGACCCAAGCGCGCGAAGAAGCGAGTTTGAGGCATACCACACCTCTACGATGTCCTCCGCGGGATACCCCAACATGGGCCGTGCTCGAGCGAAGGCACCCAATTCATCGAAGAGTCCCGTGTTCTGAAGCGCCCGCCAGCCGTCCCATGAAATCGCGCCCCGGTTCCACGACTTCTCTGCCGCTGGATTCAGCCGCTGGTCGGCTTGGACTGAGTAGACGACTACGAGACGGCCCGAGTCGGGAAACGGCAGAGAGCGGAACAATACAAGGTCAACCACAGAGAAGATGGTGCTGGACGCCGCGATCCCGGCGGCAACAAGCAGGACAGGAATCAGCGAGAGGGCAGGCCGTTGTAGCATGCGGCGCAACGCATGTGCAAGGTCCTCGAGAAGACACGACAGTGCGGGCATGTATGGGCCAGTGAGACGCAACCTCGCCTCGGTGTCAGACGGGTTGTCCTCTGATGCCGGCTTTCGGTGCGTCCGATTCTATACGGTTCGCGCAGGATCGGCAAGGTGCCAGCTAGATCTGCGCGAACCGTCGTGAGGTATGTCGTCGGCCTGGTAACACTCAGTCGATACCGAATGCCTCCAAGACCGGGGCCAACACGTCAGTGTTTACCGGCACGTGCGCGAACACGCTGCCCTGGCAGTCGAGGATCTGAACTGCACTCCGCTCTCGGTTGATCGCAATGCTCTGCGAGTTGTCAACAAGGGCAAGCAGCGCATTCGTATCGCCCACTCGAATGGCTTCCCTCACCGCTGAGACGTGGGTGCTCAGCGTCTCCGGGTTGTCACCCTCCATCCCCGGAGAGCAGGGATGCTCAACGTAACACAAGCCTTCCTCGCAGGACGAGTGTGGCTCGCCACTCCCGCTGTGCTCATAAGGGTCCCCCCACGTCTTGTGCCACCCGCTCGAGCAGTTCACGCCGCTTCCGGATCCGCACTGAATTGTGCACGCCTGGCCAGCAGCTCCGCTCGGCGTAGTATCAACCGCTCCACCGTTGCCGCTAACGACGAACGCCGTCACGCCGATGCCGACGCTCCGAAGGGCCCAGTGGGCTATCAGCTTACTCATGACCTCCTCCCCTTCATGGTCTGGTAACACTCAGTCGCTACCGAGTGCCTCCAAGACCGGCGCCAACACGTCACCGTTTACGGCTAGGTGCGCGAACACGCCGCCCCGGCAGTCGAGGATCTGAACTGCACTCCGCTCTCGGTTGATCGCGATGTTCTGCGAGTTGCCAACAAGGGCAAGCAGCGCATTCGTATCGCCCAGTCGAATTGCTTCCGTCACCGCTGAGACGTCGGTGCTCAGCGTCTCTGCGTTGTCACCCTCCATCCCAGAGCACCGGTGCCAGGTCGAGCACAGGCTTTCCTCGCACGACGAGTGCGCCTCGCCACCCGCGTTCACCTCTTGCACGTCCTCCCACGCCTTGTGCCACCCGGTCGAGCAGTTTACGCCCGCTCCCGATCCACATTGAATTGTGCATGCATCGCCGGCAGTTCCGCTCGGCGTCACGTCAACCGCTCCGCCATCGGCGCTGACCACCAGCGCCGTCACGACGATACCGATGGTCCGGAGAACCCGGTGACTTGTAGCCTCACTCATCGCTTCCTCCCTTGTCTGACCAGTTGGGGCTGCCACACGTCAACTTCTGTGAGTCCTTCAGTTGTCGACCGGCGGGTCATTAGCATGAAGGAGTTCCCCTTTCCCCAGAGGGCACGATCGAAACGCCTGGATGCGACGACCTTTGCAGTATCGATTGCAACCACCTCGAGGATAAAGTCGTAGGTCCGATCATACTCATCCGGATCGAAACGTCGCTCCGTCTGGCTCTCGGGCGGCGCGCGCCACTTGGAGTCTGCATCCCGGAGCAACACCCATATACAGCCATTGACCTCCCACAGCGATTCGATGATCGGCGAGGGCCTCTGGCCTCTGCGCGGAAATCGTGCGGACTCCCGAAACCAGGCCGACTGTACGTCTAGGCTCGACTCTCTCAGTCCCCGTAATGGGTCCCACCGCTCCAACAGGTACTTTCCTGGCGGAGCGGCCCACACCATCCCGCCCGTACTGCTAGTGACCACACGGTCATTTCGTAGTGGCTCGTCTGCACGATACACGTCACCTGAGACACCAAACGATCGAAGAACGGCACCACTCTCATCAATGGTGTGCAAGGGGTATCCCGCCAGCTCGGGAGTCGTAATGTGCTCATTGTGGATATAGTACTTGTTCTCTACCAGGAGCGCCGGGTAGTATCGAAACGTGTATTTCCTGAGTAGAGTGAGGTCGCGATCTAGAACTGACAGGGTACGACTCATCCTGTCGTAGACTCGAAACGAACCGTCCGGCGCACTTAGGATGGCTGTGATCATCTTGAATGGCTGCGAGGGAGTTCCGATGGTCCTGATGATCTGACCAGTTGTGTCGAAGACAAACAACCTGTCCAATTCTGCCGATGGTAAGAGGTATTCACCAGCTTCGGTACGGGCTATTGACATCGGATGTAACGGAATGCCACCCCGGTGCCGCTCGTCTGAGAGGGTAATGAGTTTCGAGAGTTCGATTTGAGAGTCGTCCGGACACGATTTCAGCGGAGGGCGTGATTGAGCCTCTGCATTCGGCGCCAACGACAGCGCTATTACGCAGAGTAGCCTGCGCGGGCGCGAACCGAATCCGGTCTTCATTTTCCCCCGGTTCCGGCGGTGGGACATGAGGCGGTGGGACATGAGACCATGGGACATGCGATCAAATGATGCTCCGCCTGCCGCGAGAAACTCACCCAACCAATGCACAACCCGGCCACTGCTGGCGCGACTCAGATAATGCGCTCAGGCGCCGGCTTGAATGCCCAGCGCATCACAGCGTGAATGACTCCCCGTCACACGTTCGTACGACTCGCCACTAAGCCTGCAACGGTGCTCGGACGCCTTCGAGGAAGAGCCGCCGCAGGCAAGCCGACATTTCATGAGCCATCCCCTCGCCAACCCTGAACAGCGCACGTTTATCGCATTAGAGTGCGAACGTTGGTAGCGCCACTGCAACATGACCACCAGCAAGGCGCACGAATTCGTACCCACCACTCCTTGGAAATCGTCCCGTACGTTATGCGGTCGTTCAGCTACCGGAGCCAAGCTCGACCCACAGATCCTGCTGAAGTGCCCCCAATGTTTTCGTGCCCCGTTTCACGCCTTGCTCCCCGAACCCGATCTTCAGCAAGTACCTCGCTACGTACATATACGTCGACCAAGCGCCAGATCGGACAAACCGGCAATGGGTCGTCAGGGGCGTCAACCCGGCTCGTGGCCGGATCGAGCCAGCGATCGCACGAGCCGCACCCGCAGCCGCTGCCAGACCCTGTTGACGAGCGCCCGCTGCTCGGCCTCCGGCAGGTGCGCGGCACCGAGAAGAACGGCCTGTTCGTCGAACGGCGCGCCGCGCAGGCGCACTTCCAGGAAGCGCCTCTCCTGGGCCGTCTTCGCCATGGCTAGGAACCGTCGACGATGCCTGTCGAGCCACGCTCGCCGTTCGGCCAGCTCATCCGAGCAAATCGACGGTGGGGCCTGCAGCCCTCGCGCGAGCTCGTCGGTGAGCGGTACCTCATGCTGGCGGCGCCGAGCGATCGCACGTACCGCGTCCACGAGCTTGTGTCGCGCGATAGTCACCAGCCACGCGATTGGATCACCGCGGCTGGGATCGTACTGTTGCCGTACTGAGATCCGCTCACTCAGCGTGTCGTCGACGGCGTCCTCGATAAGATCCCGGCAGTTCGGTGGCGCCCACATTCGAAGCTGCCGCCTGAGCTCTGGAGCCACGAGGCCGCACAGCTCGTCGCCCGTTACTGCAGCCTCACCCGCAAGCAGCCGCTCGCGCAGCTCCGCAAAACGGTCTCGGATGCACTCCCGGCACGTGGCATCGGCGAGGCTCTCCTGAGAGCGCGGCGTCGCGTCGCGCGCGTGACCGCCGGTCCTGGCGGGGATGATCCGAGCGTGATGGACGTCACTCGGATCAGCGGACGGTGCCGGTGCACGAAGGCGGGCCTGGCTCGCTGTGGCGCAGAGCGCGCTGCCGCGGGCCTGCCTCGCCGGAGCGCGGACCGCGAAGTCGCGATCCGCCGGTACGGTGGCTTCGACCGCACGCGGGGCGCCAGGTTCCACGCGATGTCGGTGTCTCATCTCCGCACCTCCGCGGGCCGGCGATCGGCGGCGCAGCGCGCTACCCAGGTTGCTGAATCTCCGGCAACCTGAAGCGAGAAGGGAGGCTTCAAGCTGGGGTCTTTCTGGCCTGTTGGCACCGCACGCGCCGCGACGCCGTCTTACAGCTCGATCCGCACGCACACCTCCTGGCACCAGCCTGGCCGGTCGGGCGCGCACGGATCTTCCCCGAGCAGCAGGGGATCGCAGCAGCGCTCAGTTCCCGGACACTCGTCCGTGCCCGCGCAACAGATCAACGTTGCCCGGCTCGCCGCCCACAGCGACGGGACCGAGACGCCGAGAGCCGCGACCGCTACCGCCACGAGAACAAGGTGAACTCTCATCTGCGGTGAGCTCCTTTCGGTTCCGGGTCCTTCGCAAAACGACGGCCAGCGGAGCGCGGGTCGAAATCCGCGGTATTCGTCAGGTCGGCCCCGATTTTTGGGCACGGCCGTGCCCATCGCGGGCACGCGCGTGCCCAAGGCACCGGAATGGGTGAAAACCCGAGGGTTTCTTGCGATCGTGCGTGCGATCGTGGGGGACACCCGTGCCTGAGGTGGGAACGCGCGTGCCCATCGCGCCCGCTGCCACCGCTCGAGGACGTGCGCAGTCGGCGCTTCGAGCACGCGGCACAGCGCTTGCCATCAGCGCTCGACTGAACGAGTGCGAGACTCACGGTGCGAGCCGCACAGCGGCCCAAGAAGGAGGGAAACCGACATGTCGACCACCGCTCGCCTGCTGCCCGCGACAGTCCTCGGCCTGCTCCTCGTCTCCGTCTGCGTCAACGTCCTGCAGGCCGCCCGCATCAACACCCTGCTCGAGACGCGGGCGGCACCCCTGGCCCCGCTCGGCGCGCTCGCGCCCGTCCTAGACGGCGTCACGACGAGCGGCGTCCGGAGCCGGGTGGCGTTCGATGACGGGAAACCCGCGGTCATCTATTACTTCAGCTCCGCCTGCGGGTGGTGCGAGCGGAACTGGCCCAACGTCGAAGCACTGGCGGCGGCGAGCGGTTCCGCTTCGTGGCCGTCACCGCCGAGCGCGACGTGCGCCGCTTCGTCGCGGTCCGCGGCTTCGACTTCGAGGTGATCCAGGCCGTCTCGGACGACACGCGCCGGGCGTTCGGCTTCCGCGGCACGCCGCATACGGTGGTGGTATCCTCGCAGGGGCTGATCAGGCACGAGTGGGTCCCGGCCTACGATCGGCACCACCGGCGCCAGATCGAACGGCTGTTCGACGTCGCGCTGCCGGGTCTGACACCCTGATCGCCGCGCGACCAGCCTTTATGGGTCTGTGAATCGGTCGCCTTCAGCGGCGAGTAGCGCTGCGAACGAGCCACGCGAGTCGCCTTCCCGCAAAGCGCTAGGGCGTCCAAGCCGGTTAGAAACTGGTCCAAGAGGGCGGTCCAAGACCGCTCCAGCTGGCACCGGTAAATATGATGTGTCTCGTTGGTAGGACGCCAGACCGGCTGGCGCCAAAGTGACCGCGATCGTCCACGCGGCCGGCGCGACGCGGATGGCTGCGGTGCGTCGATGGGCGACGCGCGTCGCGACGACCCGTTACGGCACCAACGCTTGGAGGGCCTCGCGCCGGTTCACTGAGGGCTCGAGCGCAGATGCTCGCGAAGCGCCTTCACGGCCTGCAGAGCGGTCGGCCGGTCGAGCAGCGAGCAGAGCAACTCGAGATCGAGGTCCGGGAACAGCGCGCTTCGTTTCGAGCCCTCGTACTGGCCTTCACGCAGCAGCCAGACGCGGATGCGCCCCTCGCGCCAGAACCAGACCTCGCCGATGCCCAACCGGCGGTCGATCTCCAGCTTGTCGATGCCGCCGCTCGTCCAGACGACCTCGATGACCAGATCAGGCCTGTCCCTGCTCTGGTCCGGGCCGACGATGTAGCATTCGTCCGGCTCGGCGGCGCTCTCCCTGGTGGCCTGTTTCAGCATCCAGGCGCCGTACGGCGACAGATCGATACCGCGCTCGAGCGCGAACGCCTCGACGAGGCGGCCGATGTAGGACTTGATCCGTTCGTGATCCTGCGACGGAGTCATGAGCTCGAGCACTCCCTGCAGGTAGGCCATGCGCGGGACGGGCCTGTCGCCGCGCAGCGCGAGCTGGACCTCGAAGTGCTCCCAAGGCACGTTATAGGTCACCAGCCGCTGGTCGGCGGTCGGGCCATGGTCGCCGAACGGAATCAGGGTCTCCATTGGGTCGATGGTAGCAGGTTTCGAGGCGGCTGGACGACGATTGCAAAGCCCGCCCGGCGAGCAGCCCCGCCGGCACCGCGACAGCGGCGAGCCTGACGGTCCGGGAGACAACGATCCAGCGGACTTCCGGAGCGGTCGGAACTAAGGACACCGAAGTGTTACGCTCGGCTCGACGCCTGCTGCGCTTCGAGCCGGCAACCAGAAAGCACATGTCGCCATGGTCACAAACACGATTGGCACCAGCATTATGGTGACGAGATCGAAGGCTGGTATCAAGTGCTGCAGCAGCGGCTGCAGCGCCTGTCTGGCCACCACGCTGGCCAGTAGTCCAGTTCCGATACCAAGACAGGTCGGCGTGAGGCCCTGCCGAACGACCATGACCGCCACCTGCCACCGCGTCGCTCCCAGCGCCAGACGCAGACCAATCTCGCGCGTCCGATGAATGACCATCTGGCTGAGGAGGCCGTACAGGCCCGTCAATGACAGCATCCACGCGAAGGCCCCGAGTACGCTCGCCATCGTTGCGACCACGAGAAACAACAGCGATGAGCTGCTGATAAGATCGCGAGCAGTCCTGACTTGACCGAGTGCCAGCCGCGGCTCCACACTCGCAAACGCGTCTCGCATAGCCGGCACCAATGTCCCAGGATCCGCTACAGCACGAACAACGAGCACCCACGGTGCGTCTGTCGTCGGTTGCCGCGGCAGCGGCACGTAGATCACGGCTCCATCACGTCGGCCGAGGGCGTCGACGTCGGTGTCAGTTGCCACACCGATCACCGTAAGCTCGTCCTCCGCTTGCTCCGCCGAAATGACCCTAATGCCCTGGCCAAGAGGCTCTGTCGCACCAAAGAAGGATTTGGCAGTCCGTTCACTGACAATGGCCACATTGACGGGCCCTGCCGCGGCGTCGTCGTTCCATGATCCCCCTCGCAACAGATCTACGCCAATGGTGCGCAGAAGATTCGACGTGCCGGCCACGATCACAGCATGGCCTTTACGCCTGCCTTGCTGCGCGTCGATGCCGACGGTCCGCACGGGTGTCAACGCCGGCACGCCCGAAGACCAAGCCACAGCATCGATGTCGGTTCGCGTCATGAGAGCCGTCCTAACGTTCTCGAGTATTTCCCTCGCACGCGCTTCATCATAACCCTGGCTGCCAAAATCGACACGAGCGATTGCCAACCGATCGACGTCAAGGCCGGGGTCGTGACCCGCCGCGCGTCCAATCTCCTTGACCGAGAGCGATGCGACGGACAGAAGTACAATCGACGAGGCCACCTGACCGACTATCAAGTAACGCGCACCGCGCCAGCCTAACGTGGCTCGACCGCCGGTGACTCCTTGTGCTCGCTCTCGCCGCGCACGAATACCTATGATCGCAGGACCCATGCCGGCAATCAACAGAGCGGCGGCGATGGCGGCCGACGCAATTGTCATGCTCGCGGCGTCAAGTCGCGGCTCAAAGTGGAATGTCTGGCCAGCGCCAGCTAACGGCTGGTCGCCGGCGAGAGTATTGGCGATGCTGCGGGCCACCCCAATCGCCAGTAACCACGCGCCGACACCTAGGAGTACATTCTCAGCCAGCATAGGCCGAAGCACACGCCAACGAGATGCCCCCAGACTGTACTGAACTGTCACTTCGTCTCGGCGCGCCAATTCCCTTGCGAGATTCAGGTGAGCCACGTTCAGGCACGCCACCAGCAGAACTAGGCATACAGTCCCCAGCAGAAGCCCGACGAGAACATCTACGACGGATGCCTGATTCTCAAACCGTACCGAGATCATAGGCTTCACCACCCACGATCGGGTCACGGTCGCCCCAGCACGCGTCCGCTCGAGCGGCCTCCGTACGTCGAGGGCTTCACTGAATCGTGTGACGGCCGCTGCAAGTTCAACTGCACTTGTGCCCTCAGTTGCAAGGCCCTTGACCATTAACCATCTTCTCGTGGTGTCATCGGCGTCGAACGTCATGAGATTGCCAGGACGCGCGACGGTCGACGCAGCCGCCAGGGGTATCCAGACCGCCGTCCACGTCAGCCCATTGTCACGAAGGCCGTTGAATTTCTGATGCGCGATACCTACGATGGTAAACGATTGGCCGTCTATCAAGAGTGACGCACCAACCGCGTCTGGCGAGCCTCCACACAGCCGATCCCACAGCGTGTGACTTATGACTGCCACCGGCGCAGCCCCCGGCCGATCATCGGCCCTCTGCAGCAGCCGACCGCGCGTAACCCCAATGCCCAGAACTTCGAAGTAGCTGCCATCCACGACCTCGGCCATAGCGGTTGTAGCGCGGTCAGATGTTGCCAGTGCGACTGAGAAGGCGTGCCAAGCAGTGACCGCGGCAAAAGCTGTCTGCTCTGCGCGAAAATCTCTGTAATCTGGCCACGATATGGCCTTAGCCACACCACCGGAGTAGATGTTGTGGATCCGTTCGAGGTTTCCTACGCCGGGTGGAGGGCGCATGATCGCTCGCGACGTGGAGTACGCCGCTGTGGTCGCGCCGACGGCAAAGCCAATCGAAATGACCACAATGACCGCGTACCCAGGCCTCCCCCGTAATCGGCGCCAGGCGTAGGTGAAATCCCTATGGAAAGTCCCCATCGGCCCTCAACGCTCGTGGGCGCCGACCCCTACGACCGGCCCGCTTTCAGAGCGCCACGATCGTGACGGCACCCGAAGGTGTCGGCTTGCTTCGTCGGCGAGAGATTCGAGGCAGGACCGTACAGCCGCGCCCTTTGCGCTTGATACGTTCGACGGTGGGCTGTGGTTAATATTTACGGGACGGTACACGGCTTGTACCTGGTTACCCAGTCTGACTTGTACCGGCGCGAGAATTCTAGCACAGCACCGCCTATGCCTGCTGCAGGCGAGCCGAGAATCGGCCGACCTGATCGAGCAGCTGCAGGAAGAGAATGTGCGGTCGGGCAAGAAGCTGGCACGATCGGAGGCAGATCGCACGCGCGTCGAGCGGGGGCGAGCCCGGCTCGAGCGGGAGACCGCCGGGTTGAATGGCGAATTGGAGGCCGCGCGGCGAGCCGGTGCGGGCGAAGCGATGTCGTTCAGCAAGAATCGCGAGCCTCTTCCGCGTGCGCCTCGGCCTGCGCGTGACCGCGAGTGCCATCGTCCGCGTACACCCACGATCCTCTGCTCGTCACGCTTCGAGAGCAGATGGGCGCGATTGTTGCCTTCCCGGCGCGGCATCAGTCTCTGACAGAAGCCAAGAGCTCTTCTAGCGCCGCCGCAAACGTGTCGACGTCTCGCGCGCCACCTATTCTGCGAGTCACGCGAAGTCGATCGCCCTCCAAGGTACCCAGAAGGAACGTCGGTGCCCTGTCGATTCCCAGCGCCGAGCCAAATTCGAGATCCCTCTCCACGGCGGCGAGACCCGTCCCGTTAAGGCACAAAGAGAACTGCTTGACGTCGAGGCCCAAGCGAACAGCGTATTTGGCCAAGTCGTCAGGAGCCCACCGCCGACGGTCACGGAAGAGCAAGTCATGCATATCCCAAAAGCGTCCCCGCTCACCGGCGCAAGCGGCGGCGGCCCCGGCTAGCTTTGCCCGAGGATGTAGGCCCTCTAGCGGAAGATGCCGGAAGGCCCACAGCACTTGCCCCGAGTCAACGTATCGACTCACGATCTGATCGAATGTACGATTTGCAAACTCTGCGCAATACGGGCATTGAAACTCGGAGAACTGCAGAACACCGACATCAGCGCTCAGACTGCCGCGCACGACCGCGCCGACGAGACTAACCGGTGTCATGGGGAGAAGTGCGGTCTCATGCCCAACGACGCTGCGATTGCCAGCTACAACTGAGTAGCCCACCATCGATACGACTACCGCCAAAGCGCCCAAAGCCGTAACCGCTGAGATCACATCAAGGCAGCTGTGGCGGCCGACTCTCAATCGCATTGTCGACTTCCTTCAGAACGACGCCCGCCGGCCGACTTCAGGGACAAAGACCTTCTGGGATCCCGGTCACCCCGAATGCCCAGGCGGCCGCGGCAGTCGGTCTCGTCAGGCATCGGCCCGGCGATCTGCATCAGTCGGGGCCGTTCCCAGAATGTTCGGCGAGCCAGGCATTCACCAGTTTTCGGTGTAGGGCACACATTCCCGGTCGCAGGTGTAGGTAAAGATGCACCCACACTCCTCGATCTGCGTGCAGTTGGTCCCATTCGTGGTGCAGGCTTCATCAGGCGGGTCTCCGCACAAGTCGCAGGACGACTGTGTGGAGCACCTGCACAGATCAAGGTTCGCGTCCACCGGAACGCCCAAAAGCAGATTGCGTGTAGCGCGAAGAGAGGCAACGATCACGCCCGGCTGCTTTTCGACGTCAGGGTGGCCGATGCTCTTTATCATCCACGCTTGGTCATCCCTAAATAGCACGCTTGGTCATCCCTAAATAGCTTTTCCGTGCGCACACAGATCTCGTCGATCGCCTCCTGAAGTGCCTGTCGGCCAGGATTGCCGATATCGTACACCGCGGGCACTGCCAGTGCTCTCATCTCCTGGATCGCCTTGCGTTGATCTCGCGTCAAGGTGGGATCCCCCAAGACCATTGTGAGATGCTCTTGGACCAGCGCGCTCTTGGCGGCAGGATCGAGAAGGTGGAAGGTAGCCTTCCTGTAGGAAACGGGATACTTCTCCAACGCCTCGAAGGTAACCGGCAGCCGTCCAGCCTCCGCCTCTACGGCCGCCCAGTCTCTGGCGGCTGCGCGGTCGTCATGGACCGGGTCAACAGCCGCCACGCCGGCCACCGCCGCCGCAAACAGCATGGCCAGCATCAATCTGGCCACTCGTGCGTGGGTTGGTCTCTCCATTGTGTACCTCCTCCTGAGCTGGCAGTGTGTAGCCAAGCGATCCGACGACCATCAATCTCGATCGCCGCCACCCGGCTCCGCTGTTCGACATTGCCGCTCGGCGTTTTGACGAGACGGGCCGGCCGGCCGCACTCGACGAGAACGGTGTTGGCGTGTCTGCCCTTCACCTATATATACGCGTCGGCAGAGGCCGGATCGGACATGATTCTGAGCTGATCGGGACATCACGAAACGCGCACCATTAGGCGCATCGCCGGCCACCTCGACGCGGCACGATCATTCCATGCCGCTCCGCTCGCCGCTTGATGCGGCCCCAGGCGCGATGGACCACGACACGCTGCGCAGAGGGCGGCACGGTCGCGGCCCCCAGCGCCGCGGCCTGCCCGGCCAGCGATGCGCCGCTGAACTTCAGCCGGAGGTATCGTCGCTCCGCATTGGTGTGCGCCGCCAGCAGCAGCCGCGCGAGGAGCTCCCTGTTCTTCACGTCCCGTGATTCAGCGTCCGATGATGCCGCCTGAGCTGTCTCGGGCACGGCCTCCTCGATGCGCACTCCGAGGGCTCGCTCCACCTTCTCCGGACGGCCTTGGCGCCGAAAGGCGTCGAGCACTTTGTTCCGGGCGATCCTCAAGAACCAGGCCACCGCGTCTCCGCGGCCGGGCACGTACAACATCGGGTTCATGAAGTACTTGAGCAGGGCGTCATCGACGCCCATGACGATCGCGTCCTCTCGATCCGCGCGACGCCACCGCCCGCGAAGCTGGGACAGCAGCTCGGGCCGGACTACCGCGTCGACGGCCTCCTGCAGGTCCGCCCGCCCGTCCGCGCCTGCGGCCAACAGGCGGAAGTGAATCCGGTGGAACTCTGCTGTAATCCGTCGGCCCTGCAGGCTCGATCGAATGGCCCTGCGCACGCGGCGAGCCGTCGCCCGTCCATCGCCGTCGCGGACAGTGACCGTAACGACCCAGTTGTCCCCTGACGCCGATGGTGTCGCCTCAGGTATATGGTGCATTCGTCGCCTCCCGTGAAGAC